>NZ_NHNZ01000206.1:0-42042 GCF_002727095.1 Halorubrum sp. C191
GTCGACGCCGACCGCGTCGAGCCATCCCTCGTAGGCCGCCTCGTCGAACGCCGCGGCGCCGCGCTCGTGGACCTCGCCGAGGGTGTACACGTCGTCCACGTCAGCGTCGGCATCGTCCCCGAGGTCGTCGGTGTCGACCTCGGGGACGATGCCGACGCTGACGTGGACGACGTGTACACCCTCGGCGAGGTCCACGAGCGCGGCGCCGCGGCGTTCGACGAGGCGGCCTACGAGGGATGGCTCGACGCGGTCGGCGTCGACGACCTCGCCAGCCTGATCTACACCTCCGGGACCACCGGGAAGCCGAAGGGGGTCAGGCTCACCCACGGCAACTTCCGGGACAACGTCTCCCAGTGTTACCGGCGGTTCGCGGACCGACCCGACCGCGACCCGGAGGTGCACGGCATCTCCGCCGAGTCGACGACGCTGTCGTTCCTCCCGCTCGCGCACGTCTTCGAGCGGATGGCCGGCCACTACATGATGTTCGCGGCGGGGGCGACGGTCGCGTACGCGGAGAGCCCCGACACGCTCCGCGAGGACTTCGGGCTCGTCCGCCCGACGACGACCACCAGCGTCCCGCGCGTCTACGAGAAGCTGTACGACGCGATCCGGGAGCAGGCGAGCGAGTCGCCGGTGAAGGAGCGCATCTTCGAGTGGGCGGTCGACGTGGGCCGCGACCACCACGAGGCCGACGCCCCCGGTCCGCTACTCGACGCCAAGCGGGCGGTGGCCGATCGGCTCGTCTTCTCGTCGGTCCGGGAGGCGATCGGCGGGAACATCGACTTCTTCATCTCGGGCGGCGGGTCGCTGTCGGCGGAGCTGTGCGCGCTGTACCACGCGATGGACCTGCCGATACTGGAGGGATACGGCCTGACGGAGACGTCGCCCGTCATCTGCGTCAACCCGCCCGAGAAGCCGAAGGTCGGCACCATCGGGCCGCCGGTGGTCGACACCGAGATCGCGATCGACGGCTCCGTGGTGGGACAAGAGGTCGCGGACCTGGCCGGCGACGTCGGCGAACTGCTCGTCCGGGGGCCACAGGTGACGGACGGCTACTGGAACCGGCCGGACGCGACCGCAGACGCGTTCGTCGACGCGGACGACCTCCCGACCGACGCCGTCACCGCCGGGACCCCGGCCGACGACCGCGTCGGCGTCGGCGGGGACGGCCCCGGAGACGCGGAGGCCGCCGCCGCGGAGCCGTGGTTTCGCACCGGTGACATCGTCCAGCTCCGCCCCGACGGCTACGTCGCGTTCCGCGAGCGCGCGAAGCAGCTGCTCGTGCTCTCGACCGGGAAGAACGTCGCCCCCGGACCGATCGAGGACCGGTTCGCCGCCAACGAGTTCGTCGAGCAGTGCGTCGTCCTCGGCGACGGCCGGAAGTTCGTCTCGGCGCTCATCGTGCCGAACTTCGAGAGGGTCGAGGCGTGGGCCGAGGCCAACGGGATCGACTTGCCCGCGGAGCGCGCCGCGGTCTGCCGCGACGACCGCGTCCGCGAGCGGATTCAGGAGGAAGTCGACCGCGTGAACGAGGAGTTCGAGTCGTACGAGAAGATCAAGCAGTTCCGGCTCGTCGAGGAGGAGTTCACCGAGGAGAACGACCTGCTCACGCCGACGATGAAGAAGAAGCGACGGAACATCTTAGACCGATTCGCCGACGAGGTCGAGGTCATCTACGAGGAGTAGAGCGGCCGGAACCGGGCAGAACTAGAAACCGATATCCGTCGCGAGAGAGTAAATTCGGCGATGGGTCCCCACGTACCGCCCCGATACGGCTTCGCCGCTCTGGGGGGGTGTTGTTTCGGCCTCGGTGTGCTCCACCTGACTCACGCGGGCCCGACCGTGGGGATCGCACTCGAATCGGTGCTGATACTCGGCCTCTCGGGCGTCGCCTTCTACACCGTTCGCGACCTCCCGCGCTGGGGGATCTCTCGCTCCGGCCAGTGGCGAGCGGTCCGGATCGGCGCGGGGACCGCGCTCGGGTTCACCGGGCTCGCCGCCGTCGTCTGGCTCATTTGGCTGATCGGACACCACGCGTTCAAGCTCCCCTTTCTGCTCTCGTTCGCTGCCAGCCTCGGCGCGGCGGTCGGGTCTCGCGGGAGCCTCTACGCGGTGAAGGCGGACGAACAGCTCACCGAGGCGCAGGAGCTCGCGACGCTGCTCTCGATCAACGACCGGGTGTTGCGCCACAACATCCGGAACGAGCTCTCGGTGGCGCTCGGGTACCTCACCGAGATCGAGGCGGCGGACGACAGCCCGGAGACCCGAGCGCAGGTGGCGACGATCCGCGACCACTTGGAGTCGCTCCTCGACACGAGCGAGCGGACGCGACGGCTCGCGTCGATCTGGCAGACCGACGCGCGCTGCTCGGTGGACCTGGTCACCGTCGTCGAGGAGGAGGTGGCGCAGTTGACCGCCGAAGCGCCCGACGCGACGATCCGCACGGAGCTGCCGGAGCGCTGCGTCGTCCGGACGCATCCGTCCGTCCGGGTCGCGTTCGAAGAGGCGCTGCGGAACGCCGTCGAACATAACGACGACGTGACCGTGACGGTGCGCGTGTGGCGCGACGATGCGGTACACCTCGTCGTCGCGGACGACGGACGCGGCATCCCGCGGATCGAGCGGCGGACGCTTCGAAACTCCGAGGAGACCCCGCTCGAACACACCGAAGGCGTCGGGCTGTGGCTGATCTACTGGGCCGTGAACCGGGCGGGCGGAACGGTCGAGTTCGCGGAGAACGAGCCGGGGGGAACGGCGGTCCGGATCCGCCTCCCCGATCGGCCGGATTCGGACGGCTCGGCCGGCGTCGACTCCGGAGAGGATCGGCGGTGAGAGTGAGGTCGGAAGCCTCGGAGTAGCGGCCGTGCGACCCGGGCGGGAGCGATCTCGGTCGGTTCGGGCGCCGCGTCGACCGCGTGGCGGCGCGAGCCGTTCGTTGGACACCGAGGTCGCGGTCAGTTCGTTAGGCGTGGGAGAAGCGCGCCGTTCGCGTGGCGTTAGGCCGACGACGGCGTGGACTCCGGCTGTTCGTCGCGCTCGACCGAGTCGCCGTCGGCCGGTGTCGACTCCGTCACGGGGTCGCCGAACGCGTACACCGTGTTGTGGCCGGTCACCTCGACGGTGAGGAAGTCGCCGACCTCGACGCCGCGATCGGTCGCGTTCTGGACGATGATCTGTCGGTAGGCGCCGTCGCGGCACTTGACCGAGTCGCCCGTCCCCTCCTCGACGACGAGCACCTCGAACGTCCCGCCGACCATCGACTCGTACGCCTCGCCGACGACCTCCATCTTCAGCTCGGACATCGCCTTCGACCGCTCCTTCTTGACGGTCCCGCCGAGCCCCTTCATGTCGGCCGCGTCGGTGCCGGGACGCTTCGAGAAGCGGGTGACGTTGATCTTTTCGGGCCGGACCTCGGCGAGCAGGTCCATCGAGCGCTCGTGGTCGGCCTCGCTCTCTGTGGGGAACCCGACGATGAAGTCGGTCGACAGCGTCCAGTGGTCGAGCCGGTCGTCGAAGGTGTCGACGACCTCGCGGAACTTCTCGACGCGGTGCTGGCGGCGCATGTCTTCGAGCACGTCGTCGGAACCGGACTGGACCGGCGCGTGGATGAAGTCGTACAGCTCCTCGTTCTCGGCGAACACGTCGGCCAGCTCCTCGTGGATGCCGTGGATGCCGCCGGGGTTCGCCATCCCCAGCCGCACCCGGAAGTCGCCGTCGATGTCGCAGATGCGGTCGAGCAGCTCGGGAAGCTTCCGGTCGCCGTCGTCCCAGCCGTAGACGCCCGTGTCCTGCCCGGTGACACGGATCTCCTTCGCGCCGGCGTGGATCAAGGCCCGGGCCTTCTCGACGTTCTCCTCGACCGACGGGGAGTCGACCCGGCCGGTGGCGAACTTGGTGATACAGTACGAGCAGTTGCTCATACAGCCGCGCGCGATCGGGAGGAGACCGACGACGCCGTCGAGGACCGGTTCGGCGTCGGGCGTGACCGTCGGGCACTCGCCGTTGAGCACGTACGAGGGGACCTCGTCCCAGTGGAGGATCTCGGCGTCGACGTCGGCTTCGGCGAACATCTCGCCCTGTGCCAGCGCCATACAGCCGGTAACGACGAGTTCGGCCGTCGTCTCCGACAGCTCCTCGGCGCGGCGGAGCATGTTCCGCTCCGTCTTCTCGACGACGGTACAGGTGTTGAGGATGGCGACGTCCGCGTCGTCCGGGCCGTCGGCCGGGCGGTGCCCCCCGTCGCGGAGGGCGCGCTCGATCTCCCGGCTCTCTCCCCGGTTCGAGCTACAGCCGTACGTTTCGATGTGGTACGTCGCCATCGGAGTGTCCTTACTATCGGTCCCGAGGGCAAAAGCGCGACGGATCGGGGCGTCGGCGGCCCGGCGAGTCGGCCCCGTTCCGCGTCAGTCTTCCGCGACCGCGGCAGTCGGCGCGTCGGCCTCGGAGGCCGAGTCGGCGGTCGCCTCCGGCTCGTCGACGGGGTCGCGCTCGGCCGGCGGAACCGCTTGGTAGACGGACCGGCGGGCGTCGCGGGGGCACAGCCCCTCCTCGACGAGGCCGACCTCGGTGAGCTTCTCGACCGCGAACCGGACGGTGCGGGTCGAGAGGCGGGTCTCCTCGGCGAGGCCGGTCTGGTCGAACCGGCCCTCCGCGTCGAGCACGTAGTAGACCAGTTTGGCGCTCGGCGGGAGCGGTTCGAGCAGCTCGCGGGTTCCGTCGTCCATACGTTACTTACAGGGGCGAATCGCGCATAACCGTGGCCCGCCTGTGCGCACCCTGCGCACGCCAACCGTCTTTTTATATACTATGATTCAGGGCGGAACTCGAACCGCGCGCCGTCCCTGTCGTCGACCGACAGTTCCCAGCCGTGAGCGGCCGCGATCTCTCGCACGATCGCGAGGCCGAACCCCGTCCCGTCCGGGGTACTCGATCGCCCGTACTCCGTCGCCGCCTCGGGGTCGATGTCGAAACCGCGTCCGTCGTCCGCGACGTAGAAGCCGTCCGGGAGCGATCCGACGGAGACCGTGAGGTCGTCGGCGTCGCCCGAGCCGTGCTCGACGCCGTCGTCGGGCGTTGCCCGACTGCTCGTGGAACCGTGTTCCACGCTGTTCGTAAACAGGTTCTCGAGGAGCGTCCGGAGCCGCTCCGGGTCGGCGTCGACCGCGTCCGTCGCAGCCGACGCGTCGAGCGTGGCGCCCGCCGTGTCGACGGTGCGCCACGCGCGTTCGGCCGCCTCGTCCAGCGGGACGGGCTCGATGTCGTCGACCGTCCGACCCTGCCGCGCCAGCGCGAGGAGGTCGTCTATCAGCTGCGTCATCCGGTCGTGGGCGTCTTCCACCCGATCGAGCTCATCGAGGACCGCCGCGTCGTCGGTCAGCGCCCGAGCCAGGTCCGTCCGGCCGGCCGCGACGTTGAGCGGGTTCCGGAGGTCGTGAGAGACCAGCCCGGCGAACTTCTCCAGCCGGTCTATCTCCCGCTGGAGCGCCGCGTCCCGCTCGCGCAGCTGTTCTGTCCGCTCGGCGTGGTTGAGCGCGACCGTGACGTTCGCGGCGAGGACGCGGGCCAACTGGACGTCCGTCGCGTCGAAGAACTCCGGCTCCCGCGACCCCAACGGCATCACCCCGTGTTCGCCGAGCGGGACGACGAGGAGGCTCCGGTGTTCGCCGTACCCGACCGCGGTGTCGACCGTGTCGAGGTCGTCGACTACGATCGGCTGGCCGGACTCGAACGCCTCCCAGACGCGGCCGTCGCCCGGACCGAACGCGGGGCGGTCGCCGAACGCCGCGGTGGCCTCCTCGCTTATCGCCGTCGGGCGGAGGACGTTCGTCTCCGGCTCGTACAGCCGGACCCCGCTGCTCGGAAACCCGAGGGTGTCGATCGCCGCGCGGGTGGCCACCTCGGCGATCTCCGCCCGCGAGTCGCCGCCGAACATCTCGCGGGTCGTCGCGTGGAGCCGCCGAAGCGTCCGCTCGATGCGTTTCTGGTCGTCGATGTCGGCGTAGACGCTGTAGAGGACCGTCTCGTCCGACTGCTTGACGGGGATGACGTGGAGGATGAAATCGCGAATCCCGTCGACGGTCCGCCGGCGCACTTCGAGCCGCGAGGGCTCGCCGCGTTCGAGGACCGCCTCCGGCTCGAACCGCTCGGCGCTGTCCGGGATGACCTCGTCGCAGACCTCCTCGTACCCGCTGTCGGCGCCGTAGCCGAACGTCTCCCGGAACGCCTCGTTGGCGGCGTCGAGGCGACGGCCGCCCCCGTCGAGGGCGACGGTGCGCACCGCCGGGAGGGGGAGGTCGTGGAACAGCGCCGTCAGCCGATCTCGCTCCCGGCGGAGCGCGTTCTCCGTCTCGATCTGCTCGATGGCGTTGGCCGCGTGGGCCGCCAGCAGCTCCGCGAACTCGACGTCGCGCTCGTCGAACGCGGCGTGCCCGTTCGAGACGGCCTGTAACACCCCGTGGGAACCGATCGGGACGCTGATCGCCGACCGGATGTCGTCGGCGACCGGGTCCGCCACCTCCGACCCGGTCCGGCGGTCGGCTCCGACCGACGACCGACCCGGAGACGAGGGGTCCTCCAGTTCGTCCGGGTCCGCTGGGTCGACGCTGAGGTTGTCGACCACCATCGTCTCCTGCTCCGCGACCGTGGTCCCGACGACCCCCTCGCCGATGTCGAACGCCCGGACCTCCTCCTCGCTGACGCTCTCGGAGAGGACGGCCGGGACGACCTTATCGCCGCGGCGGCGGGCGGTGACGCAGCGGTCGAACTCCAAGATGTCCTCGGCCGCGTCGACCGTCCGGTCGAACACCGTCGCAACGTCGGTCACCGATGCCAGCTCCGCCGCGAACTCGTGGATCGCCGTGACCTTCGCGTTCACCTCACGGAGGTCCCGCTCTGCCCGGCGGCGGCCGAGCGCGTTCGCGACGCTGTTCGCGAGCATCTCGTAGCGGTCGCGACCGGCCCCCTTCTGGAGGTAGTCCGTCACCCCAGCGGAGATGGCGTCGCTCGCGATCTCCTCGCTCCCCTTCCCGGTGAACAGCACGAAGGGGAGCCCGGGGTCGACATCGCGGACCGATTCGAGGAACTCGAGCCCGTTTGATCCCGGCATGTCGAAGTCGCTGACGACGCAGTCGACGCGGCCGTCGCGGACCACCTCCAGCCCCTCGTCCGGCGACAGCCGCGTCAGCGTCTCGATCCCGTCCACGAGCCGATCGACGTGCGTGGCCGCGAGGTCAGCCGCCCCCGGCTCGTCGTCGACGAACAGGACACATCGGGACGAGTCGGCGTTCGATCCCGGCGCGTCGGACGCGGCCGCTCCGGTCCCCGCAGAGGCGTCGCCGGGTTCAGAATTCATGTGCGTGTGTTCCCCTACCGGTAGTTTTAGCTTTCGCTCCGGATACCGAAATTGAAAAGCCCGCCGACCGCGGGGCCCTTACAGGAAGTCCTCGACGTGGTCGGCGACCTCCTCGGGGGTGTCACCGACGGGGACGCCGGCGTCGTTGAGCGCGTCGATCTTCGACTGCGCGGTGCCGGTGCCGGAGCCGGAGACGATGGCGCCCGCGTGGCCCATCCGCTTGCCCGGCGGCGCGGTGCGCCCGGCGATGAAGCCGGCGACCGGCGTGTCCATGTGCTCGCCGATGAACTTCGCGGCCTGCTCCTCGTCCTCGCCGCCGATCTCGCCGCACATCACGACCGCGTCGGTGTCGGTGTCGGCCTCGAACGCTTCGAGGGCGTCGACGAAGGACGTGCCGATGATCGGGTCGCCCCCGATGCCGATCGCCGTCGACTGGCCGAGCCCGCGCTCGGTGAGGTTGTCGACGACCTGGTAGGTGAGGGTGCCGGATCGAGAGACCAGCCCGACGTTCCCCTCGGAGAAGATGTTACCGGGGAGGATGCCCAGTTTCGCCTCGCCGGGCGTGATGATCCCGGGGCAGTTCGGACCGATGAGACGGGTGTCGGTCTCGCTCAGGCGCTTGTTCACCTTCGCCATGTCCTGCGTCGGGATCCCCTCGGTGATCGCGACCGCGAGGTCGAGGTCAGTGTCCAGCGACTCGAAGATCGCGTCGGCGGCGAACGCCGGCGGCACGAAGATGACGGAGGCGTCCGCGTCCTCGGCCTCGACGGCCTCGTCGACGGTGTCGTAGACGGGGACGCCGTCGACCTCCTGTCCGCCCTTGCCGGGCACCGCGCCGGCGACGACGTTGGTGCCGTACTCGATCATCTGGCCGGCGTGGAACTTCCCCTCCCCGCCGGTGATCCCCTGGACCACCACTCTGGTGTCGTCGTCGACGAAAATGCTCATTGGGTCACCTCCTCCGCGTTCGCGACCGCGCGCTGGACCGCGTCCTCCAGCGTCTTCTCGACCTCGACGAGGTCGGTGTTCAGAATATCCATCCCCTCCTCGGCGTTCGTGCCGGCGAGCCGGACGACCACCTTCTTGGGGATCTCGTCGAACTGCTCTAGGGCCTCGTTGATCCCCTTGGCGACCTCGTCGCCGCGGGTGATCCCGCCGAAGATGTTGAAGACGACGGCGTCGACGTTGTCGTCGGAGAACACCATGTCGAGCGCCTGCGTGACGCGCTCGGCCTTCGCCCCGCCGCCGATGTCGAGGAAGTTCGCGGGCGCGCCGCCGTAGTAGTCGACGAGGTCGAGGGTCGTCATCACGAGCCCGGCGCCGTTGCCGATGATGCCGACGTTCCCGGAGAGGCGGACGTAGTCGAAGCCGTACTCGCCGGCCTTGCGTTCGAGGTCGTCCTCGTAGGACGCCTCGGCCATGTCGGCCAGGTCGGACTGGCGGAACAGCGCGTCTTCATCGATGTTCATCACGGCGTCCGCGGCGATCACGTCGCGGTCGCCCGTGATCATCACGGGGTTGACCTCGATCTCGGAGGCGTCGTTCTCCTCGTAGAGGTCGTACAGTGTCGAGAGGATCGAGGCCACGTCGAGCGCCACGTCGGCGTCGACGCCGGCCTCGTAGACGACCTTCCGGGCTTGGTACGGGTGGAGGCCGAACGCGGGGTCGACGTGTTCGCGCGCGATCGCGTCGGGGTTCTCCTCGGCGACCTCCTCGATGTTGACGCCGCCCTCGGTCGACACCATCAGGACCGGCTTCCCCTCGCCGCGGTCCATCGTGACGCCGACGTACAGCTCGTCGACGAAGTCGACGCCGGCCTCGACGAGGACCTGATCGACGGTGTATCCCTTCAGGTCCATCCCGAGGATCTCGTCGGCGTACTGCTCGGCCTCCTCGCGGTCCGTCGCGATCTTGATCCCGCCGGCCTTGCCGCGGCCCCCCACGTGGACCTGCGCCTTGATCGCGGCCGGGTACCCGATCTCGTCGACAGCGTCGAGCGCCTCGTCGACGCTCGTCGCGAGCCGGGAGTCCGGAACCGGGATCCCGGCGTCGGCGAAGAGAGACTTCGCTTGATATTCGTGAAGTTTCATCCGTGTGGGATCGGTACCGACACCGGCTTAAATGGTTCCGATTCGGCGCGCCTCCTTTGGCATCGGGCGTCTGCTACCCCCATGGATCCCGCCGAACTCCTCCGGAACGGGACGGTCAGCGTCCCGGCGGAGACGTACGCGGTCTGCCGGACCGACGGCGAACACCCCGGCGCGTTCGCGACTGTCCGGGAGGTCGGTGAGACGACGGTGGTGGTCGACCAGGACGAGGCGGACGCCGTCGCGACCGACGCGGTCGAGCCCGGGTGGAAGCGCCTCACCTTCGAGCCCGAGCTCCCCTTCGAGCTGGTCTGGTTCCTCGCGGCGGTCGCGACGGCGCTCGCCGAGGTCGACGCCTCGGTGTTCGTCGTCTCGTCGTACGCGACCGACCACGTGTTCGTCAAGCGGGACGACCGCGCCGCGCCCGTCCGGCGGCTGGAAGCACTGGGCTGCGAAGTCACCGACTGAGGTCGCCGAGCGGGCGGCTCAGTCCTCGTCGCCGAGGATGACGCGGTGGGTCATCGCCTCGGGGGCGAGCACCTCGTCGGCCTCCTCCTCGGTTAGGTAGCCGGCCTCGACCGCGGCCTCGCGGACGCTCTTCCCCTCCTTCAGGGCCGTCTTCGCGACCTTGCTGGCCTTATCGTAGCCGATCGCGGGGTTCAGCGCGGTCGCCAGCGCCATCGACTGCTCGACGCGTTCGCGCGCGAACTCCTCGTTCGCCTCCAGCTTCCCGACGAAGCGCTCGCCGAACGTCTCGGCGACGTTCGCGATCAGCTTCGCGGATTCGAGGAAGTTGTGCGCGATGACCGGCTTGTAGAGGTTCAGGTCGATCTCGCCGCGCGCGGCGCCCGCGGAGACGGCGGCGTCGTTGCCGACGACCTGCTTGTGGACCTGGTTGACCGACTCGGCGACGACGGGGTTGATCTTCCCGGGCATGATCGAGGAGCCGGGCTGGTTCTCCGGCTGCTCGACCTCGCCGAGCCCGTTGCGCGGGCCGGAGGCGAGGAGCCGCAGGTCGTTGGCCATCTTGTTGAGGCTACCCGCGATCGTTCGGAGGGCGCCGTGGCCCTCCGCCATCGCGTCGTGGGCGGCCTGCGCCTCGAAGTGGTTCTCCGCCTCGCGGAACTCCGTCCCGGTCTCGTCGGAGATGTACTCCGCGGCCAGCTCCGGGAACTCGGGGTGGGTGTTGAGCCCGGTCCCGACCGCGGTGCCGCCGAGGGCGAGTTCGCGGAGGTTCGACTGGACGGCCTCGGCGCGCTCGATCCCCTTCGAGACCTGCGTCCGGTAGCCGCCGAACTCCTGGCCGAGTCGGATGGGGGTGGCGTCCTGGAGGTGCGTCCGGCCCGTCTTGACGACACCGTCGAATTCGGTCTCCTTGGCCTCCAGCTCGGCGTGGAGCGTCTCCAGCGCGGGCACGAGGTCCTTCTCGACGGCCTCCAGCGCGGCGACGTGCATCGCCGTGGGGATCACGTCGTTCGAGGACTGGCCGTAGTTGACGTGGTCGTTGGGGTGGACGACCCGGTCGCCGATCTCCGCGCCCGCGATCTCGGCGGCGCGGTTGGCGATCACCTCGTTAGCGTTCATGTTCGAGGAGGTGCCGGAGCCGGTCTGGAACACGTCGACCGGGAACTGGTCGTCGTGCTCGCCCGCGATCACCTCGTCGGCGGCGGCGACGATCGCCTCCGCGGTGTCGTCCTCGACGAGCCCGAGGTCGCGGTTGGCCTGCGCGGCCGCCTTCTTGACGACGCCGAGCGCGCGGATGAACCGCCGGCTCATCCCGATCCCCGAGACGGGGAAGTTCTCGACGGCGCGCTGGGTCTGCGCGCCCCAGTAGGCGTCCGCCGGCACCTGCATCTCGCCGAGGCTGTCCTCCTCCGTGCGGTAGTCGTCTCCCATGCCTCGGCCTTCCCGCGAGACGCTGTAAAAGGTACTGGAAGGCGTCACCCACGTGAAATCGTGCGGTACGGTAGCAACACAATTGCCACCGAGAAGCACGACTTTTACGAGGGTTCCGTCGACTGGCCCGATGGGGCGAGCGCCGCCACGAAACCGCCTGTGGCGCCACACTTGAGATGTATCGGCCGCTCTCGGCCGGGAATTTAACTCGACTAAAACCGGTTCAACTCGGGGCGACGGCGTTCCCGTTATATGTCGGTCCGGCGGCAACGGCCGAGCGCCAATGAGCTCGAACGACTCAGCGATCGGAACGGCGCTCGACCGCGACACGGTCCGGTCGACGAGCAGACTGCTGATCGGCGCGCTGGCGGTCGTCGGCGTGCTCTCGCTCGTGACGCTGCTACCGGGGGTAGACCGGCTCGTCCCGTTCGCGCCGGTGACGTTCGCCGCGGTCGCGACGGGCGTCGTCGCGCTCGCGGTGGCCGGAATCCTCCTGTACGCCGCGCCGAAGTTCGCGCTGCTGACGCGCCTGGCGCTCGGCGAGGCCGACGCGGAGGGGGACGCTCGCCCGGACCGGATCGCCGAGAACGCGGGCGGCGTGGTCCACTGGCTCGTCGTCTTCGGGGCGGTACTCGCCGCGTACCGCGGGCTCGCGGGCGTCGCGGTCCCCGTGTTGAACGGCGCCGCGTGGGCGTACGACGCCGCCTTCCTGTTCGTCGCGCTCGTCCCAGTGGTGTTCCTCGTCGCCCGCCTGACCGTCACGGTCGACCCGCTCGCTGAACTGGTCGCCGACCGCGTCGCGGGCGGCGCCGGCGCCGCAAATGACGACGGTGCCGGCGACGACGACGACGAGGTCGACGACTCCGCGGCCGAATTCGACGAGCCGACTGCGAGCGAGACCGGCGAGGACGGCTGACCGAAACGCCGACGCCGCACTCCCTTATTTAAAAACGAACGGGAGCGTGACGAGCGCCCCGTTGATCCCGAACGCGACCAGCAACAGCAGCCCGAGCGGCGGATCGTCGCCCGGATAAGTCGCGAGCAGCACGAGCGCGCCGACTCCCAGCGCGGCCAGCCCGAGCGTCAGCGCGGCGTCCGACCACCGGTTCCAGGCGTCGTCGAGCGCGGGTTCGAGCCTCGCGAGCGGCCGGTCGGTCTCGGGGTCGTCGCCAGCACGGTCGGATCGGTCAGTCCACGCCGTATCGTCGACCGGCTCGTCGAGCCACGCGTCGCCTTCGGCGGTCCGTTCCGCTGTTCCACGGGGACCCGAATCCCCCCGGCCGAGCAGCCGCCGGATCCCGGAGCGGCCGGCGGCCGCGAACAGCGCCGCGACCGCGACCGCGGCGAGTCCGCCGAGGACGGTCGCAGAGGTGACGCGCGCCTCGACGGCCAGAAAGAGCGCGACGAACGCCAGCAGCGAGACCGCGGCGAGGACCCCGCGGACGGCGCGGACGAGTTCGGATCGCATCAGCGTGGAGGGTGGAAGCGGGAAGTCGGCGAAAACGCGGCGCAGTTTCAGGCCTCGTCGACGGGGAGCAGCCCGGCATCGCGGAGGTCACCGGCGAGCGCACCGTCGCCGTGCTCCACGTACGCTTCGGGCGTGTACGTCTTGATTTCCAACGCGTGGACCGACTGCGTCATGTGATCGCCGACCGCGTCGTACACGCGCTGGTGCTGGTCGACGAGCGATTCGCCCTCGAAGGCCGGCGAGACGACGACGGCCGCGAAGTGGGCGTCCTCGTCCTCGTCGTTGTGGATCCGGGGCGCGGTGACCCGGGCGACCGCGTCGGGGAGGTCCGCCTCTATGAGGTCGGCCACCTTGTCGGGTTCGATCGGCATGGTCCCGCTCGGTTGCGGAGGGGCAAAAGTCGACCGGCCACGTCCGGCGGGGCGAACGCGCTCTGGCAAGGGGAGCGCGCTCAGACGCGGTCGAGCCGCGAGAGCCCGTTCCAGATAGCGTCGACGAGCCGCGACTCGGCGTCGTCACCGGGGGCCGTCTCCTCCCACCCGCGTGCGACGGCGTCCTCCAACACCGCGAGCGAGTGGTTCTCGAAGTTGTTCATGCCGCGGAAGGACTCCAGCGCGTCGCGAGCGTCCTCGCCGAACTC
Source organism: Halorubrum sp. C191 (assembly GCF_002727095.1). Taxonomy (NCBI): domain Archaea; kingdom Methanobacteriati; phylum Methanobacteriota; class Halobacteria; order Halobacteriales; family Haloferacaceae; genus Halorubrum; species Halorubrum sp. C191. Next base: position 13,443 of record NZ_NHNZ01000206.1, read on the forward strand.
CGCGGTCGGCTCGCCGTCGTAGAAGCCGAGGTCGGCGAGCGCCGACCCGACAGCGACCGCCGTCTCGCCGGCCAGTTCCCGCGTCTCGTCGGGCGCCTCGCGTTCGAGGAGGGTCACGTCGTATATCTTGAACACGCGCTCCAACTCGTCGATCGGCCGCTCGTGGTCGTCGACGCGCACGTCGACCCAGCGGTCGTTCCTGCCGTCGTAGCCGCCCTCGGGCTTCGCGACGTACAGCGCCGCGGACTGCTCGCCGCGCTTGTCGCCACCGGCCTCGTTGCCCGCGTGGAGCGCGGCGATCAACCGTTCCGGGAGCCCCCCGTCGGTCTCCTCGAACGCCGCGGCCATCGCGTCGAGGGTGTCGGCGTTCTCCAGGATGTTCCCCTGGACCGTGTAATGGTCACCCTGTCGGTCGCCCGCGTGGTCGTGACACTCGTCGCCCGTGAACGCCGCCGGGGGCTCCTCGGGGTCGACGCCGACGATCCCCACCTGCCGCGAGGGCGCCTCGTCGTCGGCGCCCGTGAGCCGGTCGATCGCCTCCGCGGGGGCGTGCCCCTCGCGGAGCAGGTCGAGCCCGTCGGGGCCGTAGGCGACGTTCGCGAAGCTCTGTGTGGCGACCGCGCCCGCGTCGGCGCTGACGAACGGGACGACGGCGCCGACGCCGACGAACTTGGACTGGACCGCGACGCCGACCGCGTCCGTCTCCGGATCGCGCGCGGCGATCGAGAACGTCGAGGGTCGAGGTGGCATACGGAACCGATCGTGGGTGGCGACGAGCATAAATCCGCCCGTCGCGCGAGCCAGAGTCGAGCGCTTCGGGCGGCGTCACGTCGCCACTTCGATCGGCGTCGCCCCCGCCGCCCCGATTCGCGTCACTCCGCCGCCCAGATTCGCGTCACTCCGCTAGCTCGGCCCAGGTCGGGGCCGCGGCGCCGGTCACGTGGATCCGGTCGGCCTCCACGTCCTCGTAGGCCGCGCCCCACCCGCCGACGGTCCACCGCTCGTCGCCGTCGTCGACGGCGATGGAGGCGATCCCCGTCAGCGCCGTGACGCTCGGGGCCTAGTCGGCGCCGACCGCGGCGTCGGAGAGGTGTTCGGCGTTGACGACCTCGCCGACGAGATCGCGGAGCGCTGGGTCGATCTCGCCGCGGTTCTGAACGCTTATCCCCGCCGACCGACTTCCATCGGGTATGAGCGACGACGACGCCGTCGATGTCGAGTCCGCCGACGACGAGGGCGACGCGGCGAGAGCGAACGGCACGGCGGAGGCGACCGCCGACGGAGCGAGCGGGGAGTCGGCCGCCGGCGACGACGGCGGCGCCCGCGCCGAGAGCGAGGCGCTGGCCGCGGCCGTCGCCGAGCACGACGAGGCGCTCGCCCGCGAGGTGGCGGCGCTGGAGGCGGACCTCGCCGAGACCCGCGAGGCGCTCCGCGAGCGCGACGAGGAGGTCGAAGAGCTGACGAGCAAGCTCGCCCGCGTGAAGGCCGACTTCAGCAACTACAAGGAGCGCGCGAAGCGGAAGCAGGAGGACATCCGGGAGCGCGCCTCCGAGGCGCTCGTCGAGCGGCTCACGCCGGTCCGGAACGACCTGCTGCGCGCGCTCGACCAGGACGAGGGGAGCGACCTCCGCCCCGGCGTCGAGTCGACGCTGGAGAAGTTCGACGACGTGCTCGCCGAGGAGGGCGTCGAGGCGATCGACCCCGAGCCGGGCGAGGAGGTCGACCCCGCGCGCCATCAGGTGATGCTCCGCGTCGATAGCGAGCGCCCGGAGGGGACCGTCCACGAGGTGTACGAGCCCGGCTACGAGATGGGCGACCGCGTCCTGAGCGAGGCGAAGGTGACCGTCAGCACCGGCGACGGCGAGTAGCGCGGCCCGCTTTTCACGACCGCACCGTCGCCTCGTAGGCCTCCGCCAGCTCGTCGAGGCCCGCCTCCGGCTCGGCGGCGTGGGGGACCGATAGCGGCGAGACGGACACCTCGCCGTCGACGACGGCGCGCCGGTCGGTGCCGACGGGGTCCGGGACGTCGTCGTCGTTCATCAGGCCCCAGATCGGATCGGAGAACCCGACGCGACCGTCCCCGTTCCGTTCCGCGCGCAGCCCGTACCACGTCGAGGGGGTCGTGACGCGGAGCGGCGCGCGGTCCTCGTCCGCGATCGGCGCGTTGACGTTGAGGTAGTCCGCGCGGTCGAACACGCCCGCCTCGACCGCCTCGTCGACGAGGAACCGCGTCGCCCGGGCCGCGTGCGCGAAGTCGGCGCCCTCGAACTCGCGTTTCCACCAATCGTCGCCGCCGGGCACGTACATCGAGGCCGCCACCGCGGGCACGTCGAAGAACGCCGCCTCGACCGCCGCCGAGACGGTCCCCGACCGCCCGAGCGTGTACGCCCCGAGGTTCGCGCCCTCGTTACAGCCCGCGACGACCGCGTCGACCTCCGGGACGAGCTCGTCGAGCCCCGCGACGACGCAGTCGACGGGGGTGCCGTCGACGACGTATCCGAGTTCGTGGTCCTCGACGGCCACGTCCTCGGAGAGCAGACGGCCGACGGACGACTGGTCGGCCGCGGGCGCGACGACGGTCACCGCGTACTCCTCGGCGAGCGCGTCGTACAGCGCGCGCAGTCCCGCGGCGTCGACGCCGTCGTCGTTGGTCAGGAGGATCCGGTCCACGCTCATACCCGTATCAGGGGCGAGTCGGGCAAAAGTCCACCGTCGGTCGGGGCCGCGGCGGTCGGCGAACCGACGGTTCGGGAGGGCCGCACCGAACGGAAAAGCACACGTATCGCCGGACCGACGCGTCGGTATGGGATTCGGGGACACCGCGAAGAAGATCCAGACGCTCGCCGACCGCGCGGAGCGCACCTACAAGAAGATCAGCGAGCTCCGCGACGAGGTCGACGAGACGCAGGAGACGGTGATAGACACCTCTGAGCGCGTCAAGACGCTCGAAAACGAGATGGCCGAGCAGCGGGCCGTCCTCGACGCCGTCGCCGAGGAGGTCGGCGTCGACCTCGAACGGGTGAGCACCGAGGCACACATCACCGACGCGGAGGAGGAAGGGACCGCGAGCGACGGCGGCGACGCGGACGACGACGCCGTGTAAACCGCTGCCGCGTAGCCCCCCGGTCAGTCGTCGCTCGCGGCCGGGTCCGACCGCGAGACGACCTCGGCCGGGACCCCCGCGACGGTCGCGCCCGGCGGCACGTCCTCCGCGACGAGCGAGTTCGCGGCGACGCGCGCGCCCTCACCGATCGTGACGCCGGGGAGTACGACCGCCCCGGCGCCGATCATCGCCTGCTCCTCGACGACAACGTCGCCGAGCCGGTACTCCTCGTGGAGGAACTCGTGACACAACAGCGTGGCGTCGTACCCGATTATCGCGTCGTCGTCGACCCGGATCCGCTCCGGCCAGAACACGTCCGGTGTCGACTCCAGTCCCCACGAGACGCCCTCCCCGACCGCGACGCCGATCCGCCGGAGCAGCCAGTTCTTCAGCCGGAGGCTCGGGCAGATCCGCGCGAGGACGATGACGACGTAGTTGCGGACGACCGCGAGCGGCGACTTCGCGTCCGGCCACGACCACAGGGAGTTCCGGACGCCAGGCGTCGGGAACCTGTCGAGGCGGTCGCTTCGGGACAAATCCTCGCGCGTCGCGTCTGGGTCGTCGTCTGTCACGTCACGCCGTTCGGACGGGGAGGATAAAAGGGTCGCTCCGGGCCGCCGACCCGCCGACCGAGCGGCCGGGCCGGTTCAGGGTCGCAGTTCGTCCATGTGGTCGATCCGGCGCTGGACGAGGTCGGCGGTCCCGATGTCGTGGCGGATGCGGACGCGGTCGCCCGCGGCGGCCAGGGCGTCCTCCGCTTGCGCCTCGGCGGCCGCGATCGAGTCACCGCGGCCGACGACGGCGAACGCCCGCGAGGTGGTGGTGTACAGCCCGCCGTCGCGCTCGTCGACGCTGGCGTAGTAGAGGAGCGCGTCCCCCGCGCTCTCCTCGTCGACCGCGATCGCCGCGCCCGCGTCAGGGTCGGTCGGGTAGCCGTCGGGGACCGCGTACTTACAGACGGTCGCCTCGCCGGAGAAGTCGAGCTCCGGGAGCGCGTCGCCGCCGCGAGCGGCGGCGAGCACGTCGACGAACGGCGTGTCGAGGACGGGCAGCGTGTTCATCGCCTCGGGGTCGCCGAACCGCGCGTTGAATTCGACGACCTTCGGCCCCTCGTCGGTGAGCATGAACTGTCCGTAGAGGACGCCCTTGTAGTCGGGGAGCGCGTCGACGACGGCCTCCAGCACGTCGACCGCGGCCTCGTAGTCGCCCTCGGCCATGAACGGGAGCGAGCGGCCGGTGTCGGTGTACGACCCCATCCCGCCGGTGTTCGGCCCCTCATCGCCCTCGTAGGCGCGCTTGTGATCCTGGACCGCGGGGGTCGTCCGCACGTCTCTGTTCGCGACGAACGCCTGAACCGTGAACTCCTCGCCGACGAGCCGCTCCTCGAGGACGACGCGGTCGTAGTCGGAGTCGCGGAGGTACGCCTTGGCCTCCGCCGCCGTCACTTGGTCGCCGATCACTTTCACGCCCTTGCCACCGGTGAGCCCGGCGGGCTTGACCGCGAGGTCGCCGTCGTACTCGTCGATGTGCTGGCAGGCCGCCTCGGTGTCGTCGAACACGGCGTAGTCCGGGCAGCCGGGGATCGCGTTCCGCTCCATGAACTCCCGCTGGTACGCCTTGTCCGTCTCCAGGCGGGCCTCCGCGGCCCGCGGACCGAACGCGTAGACGCCGGCGTCGTCGAGGGCGTCCGCGACGCCGGCCTCCAGCGCCGACTCCGGGCCGATGACCGCAAGGTCCGCGCCGACCGCGGTCGCGTACTCGGCGACGGCCTCGGCGTCGGTCTCGTCGATCGACTCGAACCCGTCCGCGAGGCGCCGGATCCCCGGGTTCCGGACGCTCGCGCAGGCGTACAGCGCGCAGTCGTCAGCCACCGCTCGGGCGAGCGCGTGTTCGCGGCCGCCGCCCCCCACAAGCAGCACGGTCTCCGTCATGCCCGACGGGTGACCGCACGGTAGTGTAAACCTTACTCTCTCCGCGGCCCGATATGTGCTTGTTCGTGGATACCCGTGTCGCGGGCGGCGGCGCTCGGCGCGCCCCGGACGCCTTTTGTCGCGCCGGGCCGAACCGGGCCCATGTCACAGCCGACCGAGCGGAACCGCCTCGACGGGGAGGCGAGTCCCTACCTCCGACAGCACGCCGACAACCCCGTCAACTGGCAGCCGTGGGGGGACGCGGCGTTCGAGCGCGCCCGCGAGCACGACGCGCCGGTGTTCGTTTCCATCGGCTACTCCTCGTGTCACTGGTGTCACGTCATGGCCGAGGAGAGCTTCGAGGACGAGTCGGTCGCGGCGGTCGTGAACGACTCGTTCGTCCCGATCAAGGTCGACCGCGAGGAGCGCCCGGACGTCGACAGCACGTTCATGACCGTCTCCCAGCTCGTCACCGGCGGGGGCGGGTGGCCGCTCTCGGCGTGGTGTACGCCCGAGGGGAAGCCGTTCTACGTCGGGACGTACTTCCCGCCCGAGCCGCGGCGGAACCAGCCCGGGTTCCGCGAGCTCTGCGAGCGCATCGCCGACTCGTGGAGCGACCCCGAGCAGCGCGAGGAGATGGAGCGGCGCGCCGACCAGTGGGCCGAGAGCGCGCGCGACGAGCTGGAGTCGGTGCCGACGCCGGAACCGCCGGCTTCGGAGGAGGGGGGCGCCTCGCCGCCCGGCGACGACCTGCTCGACACGGCCGCGGCGGCCGCGCTGCGCGGCTACGACGAGGAACACGGCGGCTTCGGGAGCGGCGGCGCGAAGTTCCCGATGCCGGGCCGGATCGACCTCCTGATGCGGGCGTACGCCGGCCGCGGCCGCGACGCGCTCCTGTCGGCCGCGACCGGAACCCTCGACGGGATGGCCGACGGGGGGATGTACGATCAGATCGGCGGCGGGTTCCACCGCTACGCGGTCGACCGCGAGTGGACCGTCCCCCACTTCGAGAAGATGCTGTACGACAACGCCGAACTACCGATGGTCTACCTCGACGGCTACCGGCTCACCGGCGACCCGAGGTACGCTCGCGTCGCGAGCGAGTCGCTAGCGTTCCTCGACCGCGAGCTGCGACACGAGGGCGGCGCCTTCTTCAGCACGCTCGACGCGCGGAGCCGACAGCCCGCGAGCCGCCGGGACGACGGGGATGCGAGCCGCGGAGACGGCGAGGGCGCGAGCGACGGCGAGGACGTGGAGGGCGCCTTCTACGTCTGGACGCCCGAGGAGGTGGACGCCGTCCTCGACGAGCCGGCGGCGTCGCTGGCGAAGGAGCGGTACGGGATCCGGCCCGGCGGGAACTTCGAGCGCGGCACGACGGTCCCGACGGTCGCGGCGTCGGTCGCGGAGCTGGCCGCGGACCGCGAGCAGTCGCCCGAGGCGGTCCGCGAGACGCTGACCGAGGCGCGCACGGCGCTGTTCGACGCCCGCGAGTCGCGACCGCGGCCCGCCCGCGACGAGAAGGTGCTAGCGGCGTGGAACGGGCGTGCGATCTCGGCGTTCGCGCGGGCCGGGGACACTCTCGGCGAGCCGTACGCCGAGAGCGCCCGCGAGGCACTCGACTTCTGCCGCGACCGGCTCTACGACCCCGACGCCGAGACCGGCGCGCTCGCCCGGCGCTGGCTCGACGGCGACGTGCGCGGGCCGGGGTACCTTGACGACTACGCGTTCCTCGCCCGCGGCGCGCTCGACACCTACGCCGCGACCGGCGACCCGGAGGCGCTCGGATTCGCCTTAGATCTGGCCGACGCGCTCGTCGCGGAGTTCTACGACGCGGACGACGATACGATATACTTCACGAGCGACCTCGACGGGGACGGGACCGGCGGGGCGGGAGAGCGCGCCGACGCGGGCCCGCTCATCGCCCGGCCGCAGGAGTTCACCGACCGGTCGACGCCGTCGAGCCTCGGCGTCGCGGCCGAGACGCTCGCGCTCCTCGACGGGTTCCGGACCGGCGGGGAGTTCCGGGAGATCGCCGAGCGCGTCGTGACGACCCACGCCGACCGGATCCGCGGCGGTCCGCTCGAACACGCCTCGCTCGTCCGGGCCGCGGACCTCGTCGAGACCGGGGGGATCGAGGTGACGGTCGCCGCCGACGAGGTGCCGGACGAGTGGCGCGAGACGCTCGGCGAGCGGTACCTGCCGGGCGCGCTCGTCGCGCCGCGCCCGGCCACGGACGCGGGCCTTGACGAGTGGCTCGACCGCCTTGACATGGTCGAGGCCCCGCCGATCTGGGCGGACCGGGACGCGACCGACGGCGAGCCGACCGCCTACGTCTGCGAGGGGTTCGCCTGCTCGCCGCCCCGGACCGACCTCGATGCGGCGCTCGCGTGGCTCGGCGGCGACGAGTGATCCGCGAACCGGTCGGGAGCCGGAACCGTTTAGCCGTCTCGGGACGGTGATTACGGGCGTGTACGACTTCGTCGTCGTCGGAGCGGGGCCGGCCGGGTCGCGGTTCGCGCGCCGGGCCGCCGAGGCGGGACGCGAGGTCCTCCTGCTGGAGTCGGGGACCGTCGGCGAACCGCTGGCCTGCTCCGGCCACGTCTCGACGGACCTCTGGGAGTACGTCGACGACGGGGCGGTAGACCGGCTCCGGCAGAACCGAGTGTTCGGCGCGCGGTTCCACGTCGGCGGGCCGGAGTCGGCCCCCTATCCGTTCTACAAGCGGGAGCCCGTGTCGAACGTGATCGACCGGGTCGGCCTCGATCGGACCTTGGCGGACCTCGCCGAGGACGCGGGCGCGGACCTCCGGGAGGGCCACACCGTCGTCTCGGTCGACGAGCGCGGCGACCGCGTCGTCGTCGAGGCTAGCCTCGCGGACGGCGCCACCGAGCGCTTCGAGGCGCGCATGGTCGCCGGGTGCGACGGTCCGACCTCGCGGGTGCGCCGCGCGCTCGACCTCCCGGAGCCGGACGAACTGCTCCACGGCGTCCTCGCGTTCGACGACGCGGCGGACGCGGGCGACTACGTCGACGTCCACCTCACCGCGCCGACGTTCTTCGCGTGGCGGATCCCCCGCGGCGACGCCGGCGTCGAGTACGGGCTCGCGGCGCCGCCGAGCGAGGACGTGTCGGCGGGCTTCGACCGGCTCACGGACGCGTACGGCGCGACGACGGACCGTCGCTGCTCGGGCGCGATCCCCGTGGGACCGCCGGCGCGGACGACGAGCGACCGCGGCTTCCTGATCGGCGACGCCGCCGCGCAGACGAAGCCGTTCACCGGAGGCGGAATCTTATACGGGATGCGCGCGGCCGATGTCGCCGCGGCGGCGATCGACCCGCGCGACCCGGCGACGCTCGCCGACTACGAGTCGCAGTGGCGCGAGGAGCTGTCGACGGAGATCCGGCTCGGGAAGGCGATACGGCGGTGCTACTCGCTGCCGGAGCCGGTCCAGCGGGTCGGGCTGCGGGCGCTCTCGGGCGAGATCGGCGTCCACATGGACGAGCCGTCCTCGTTCTTCTCGCCGTCGAACCTCCGGGCGCTGTTCTCGCGGGCCGAGCCGCCCGAGGAAGGCCGCGTAGAGAGAGACGCGTGACGGCGGCCTCGAAGGGTCTCGCGACCTCGCAGCGCGGCGCTACTCCTCGACGACGTTCGCGAACGAGACGTTCTCCCGGACGCTCGTGATCTCGACGGTCGGCTCCTCGCCGGGCTCGGCGTCGGGGACGATGACGACGTAACCGCGTTCGATCTTCGCGATCCCGTCGCCCTTGTCGCCCAGCGTCTCGATCGTCACCTCGCGGACCTCTCCCTCCGAGACGGGCGGGTCGGGTTGGACGGCCCCGGCGGCCCCGCGAGAGGTGGGTCGATCGCCCCCGTCGGACGGGGGGCCGCTGGCGTCGGCGTCGGCGTCGGGAACGGACGACGCGGCCCCGTCGTCGGCCGCCGCCGACGGCTCGCCGTCGGAGCGGTCGAGGACGGCGATCCGGTACGTCTCGCCGACGCTGACGCTTCCGTGTTCGATCTCCGACGCGGGGACGGTGACGACGTAGTCGTCGCCGCGGGACTCGACCCGACCCGTGTACAGACACGCGAGAGAATCCGTGATTTCGACCATGCCCACCCGTTGCGCGCACGGGGATGAAAAGCCACCTGTTCAGGCGTCCCACGCCCGATGGTAAACGTTTACCCTGTTCCGAATAAATTGGGGGGTATGAGCCGGAACTACGAGTCGCTCCACGACCCGAACGCGGAGTACACGATGCGGGAGCTCTCCGCCGAGACGATGGGGACCACGGGGACGCGCGGCGGCGATCGCAACGTCGAGATCACGGACGTCCAGACGACGATGGTCGACGGGAACTTCCCGTGGACGCTCGTCCGCGTCTACACCGACGCGGGCGTGGTCGGCACCGGCGAGGCGTACTGGGGCGCCGGCGTCCCGGAGCTGATCGAGCGCATGAAGCCGTTCGTGATCGGCGAGAACCCGCTCGACATCGACCGCCTCTACGAGCACCTGATCCAGAAGATGTCCGGCGAGGGCTCCGTCGAGGGCGTCACGGTCACGGCCATCTCCGGCATCGAAGTCGCGCTCCACGACCTCGCCGGCAAGATTCTCGACGTGCCCGCCTACCAGCTGCTCGGGGGGAAGTACCGCGACGAGATGCGCGTCTACTGCGACTGTCACACCGAGGACGAGGCGGACCCCGAGGCCTGCGCCGACGAGGCCGAGCGCGTCGTCGACGAACTCGGCTACGACGCGCTGAAGTTCGACCTCGACGTCCCCTCGGGCCACGAGAAGGACCGCGCGAATCGCCACCTCCGCCCCGGCGAGATCCGCCACAAGGCGGAGATCGTCGAGAAGGTCACCGAGCGCGTGAAGGACAAGGCGGACGTCTCCTTCGACTGCCACTGGACGTTCTCGGGCGGCTCCGCGAAGCGCCTCGCGGACGCCATCGAGGAGTACGACGTGTGGTGGCTCGAAGACCCCGTCCCGCCGGAGAACCTCGAAGTCCAGGAGGAGGTCACGAAGAACACGGTCACGCCGATCGCGGTCGGCGAAAACCGCTACCGCGTCACCGAGCTCCGCCGGCTCATCGAGAACCAGGCGGTCGACATCGTCGCGCCCGACCTGCCGAAGGTCGGCGGCATGCGCGAGACCCGCAAGATCGCCGACATCGCGAACCAGTACTACGTGCCGGTCGCGATGCACAACGTCGCCTCGCCGGTCGCGACGATGGCCGCGGCGCACGTCGGCGCCGCCATCCCGAACTCGCTCGCCATCGAGTACCACTCCTACGAGCTCGGCTGGTGGGAGGACCTCGTCGAGGAGAGTGTGATCGAGGACGGGTACATCGAGGTGCCGGAAGAGCCGGGCCTCGGCGTCACGCTCGACATGGACGCCGTCGAGGACCACATGGTCGAGGGCGAGACGTTGTTCGACGAAGCGTAAGCCGAAGTCGAACTCGATAGGAGAGCGGAGCGAGCCTATCGGTGTTCGACGAAGCGTAGCTTCGTCGGGCGAGCGAATCTCCGATTCCCGTCGTCCGATCCGGCGTAAGCCGGGGCGAGCCAGCAGCGCGAAGCGCTGCGCTGTTTGACGAGGCGTAAGCCGAAATCAAACGAGGAAATAGCTGCGTTTTCGAAGGTCGCTCTCTCGAGGGCGTGAGCGACCGCGTCAGGCGTCCGCGACGATCCGGTCGAGGGGGACCGGCTCCAGCCCGCGACGGTCGAGTTCCGTCTCGATCTCTTGTACCCGGGGATCGATCACGTCGGGCTCGTGGCTGTCGGTCCCGACGCTCACGTCGACGCCGGCGTCGACGAGGCGGTCGAGGAAGGCGGGGGCCGGGTGGAACTCGCCGTAGCCGTCGAGCAGCCGCCCGGCGTTGATCTCCGGGACGGTCCGCGAGTCGCGGAACGCCTCGGCGACCGCGGCGTAGTGGTCCTCGGTCGCGAACCCGCGGAGGTGGGGGTTGCGCTCGACCAAGTCCGGGTGCGCGGCGATCGCGAACAGCTCCGACTCGACCAGGGCGACCAGCTTCTCGAAGTACCGGTCGACGAGTTCGCGGCGCTCCGCCTCGGGCTTGTCGGCGAAGTGCGAGCGCGTGTGGACGTTGACGCCGTCGAGGTCGTGGACGCTGCCGACGGCGTAATCGAAGTCCGCCTCGTCGAGGAACTCGGCGATCGCGTCCGCGTGTTCGGGGTCGTAGTCCATCTCCGCCGCGTCGAACACGTCGACGTCGACGTCGTCGCGGACCGACTCGATCGCGTCGCGGCGCCGCTCGTAGGTCAGGTCGAGGTTGAACCCGAACGCGCGCTTGTGCTCCCGCGCGTTCGGCGCCGGCGAGACGTTACAGTGGTCTGCGAGCCCGATCCCGTCGAGCCCGGCGTCCGCGGCGGCCTCGACCATCCACCGGAGGAACGCCCCGTCCGAGTAGTTCGTGTGGGCGTGGTAGTCGTACACGACGGCAGTTCGTCTCGGGCGGACTCGAATGTTCGGGTCGCGTGCGAACGGCTGGCGTGCGGAGGCCCGTCAAGCGCGCGTCGCCCGACCGACGGGAGCGAAGCCAGCAATATAATCCGGGAAACGAGTTGAAAGTTCATTTAGATAATTTTTTGATACTTATGTGTGTCACATCAACCCATGGGCGCTACCGACAAGATAACATGTCGCGTCGTCGACGGCGATTCCCGGCCGCTGGCGGGGCGGATAGTCATCGGCGAACGGGAGGACGGCGACCGCATCGGCCACTGGATGACCGAGGACGACGGGAACTTCGTCCTCGAAGCGGACGGCGGCGCCGACCTCGACAAGGTCTCGTTCACCGTGCGGAACCCCGCGCGGGGCGGGACCGAGGAGCCGGTCCGACGGCGGCGACGACCGGACGGGAGCGAGGCGGCGCTCCACCTCTCGGTGAACGCGCGCAGCGTCGCCCTCCACGGCGGGAGCGACCACCGCGGGATGAACGAGGCCGCGTGTACGGCCGCGGGCCCGGTCCGGAGCCACCGGTTCCACACGCAGTTCCCCGAGCTGGACCCGTACGACCGCGACGAGGAGTTACTCCGGACGCTCGGCGGCGCCGACGGCGAGGCGGGGGCGCCGATGATGGAGTCGCCCGACGACCCGGTCGGGGACGCCGAGACGCCGGCCGGCTACGGCATCTTCGGTCAGTTCGTCGACCACGACCTCACGTTCGACCCGACCTCCGACATCGACCGGCGCAACGACCCGGCCGCGCTGCGGAACTTCCGGACGCCGGCGCTCGACCTCGACTCGCTGTACCGGACGAACGCGGAGGCGGCGCCGTTCCTCTACGACCACGAGACGGACGAGCGAAAGCTTCTCACCGGCGACGCGGTCGCGCCGGACGCCGAGGACGGCGGCGGGCTCTCGGGGCTCCCGGGGACGGACCTCCAGCGGAACGAGCAGGGGATCGCGCTGATCGGCGACCCGCGGAACGACGAGAACGTCGTCGTCTCGCAGCTCGAGCTCGCCTTCGTGAACTTCCACAACCGCGTCGTCGACCACCTCCGCGGTCCCGGATCGTCGCTCGTCGAGGACGGCGAGTCCGTCCTTGAAGCCGCGCAGCGACTCGTCAGGTGGCACTACCAGTGGGTCGTGCGACGCGACTTCCTCCCCCGGATCTGCGACCGCTACGTCCTGGCCGACATCGAGGAGCGGGGCCGACAACACTTCGTGCCGCCGGGGCGCACGCCGGCGATCCCGGTCGAGTTCGGAGGCGCCGCGTACCGCTTCGGCCACAGCATGATCCGACACGCGTTCGACGTCAACGACGAGGTCGGCGAGGTGCCGCTGTTCCCGACCGGCCCCGGGGACGGGCGGAACCTCCGCGGCGGCCGACCGGTCCCGAGCGACCTCGTCGTCGACTGGTCGCGGCTGCTCGACACCGGCGACGGCGACTACCAGCCCTCGCGGAAGATCGAGCCCCTCCTCGCGCCGACGTTGTTCAACCTCCCGATCGCCGGGGACTCCTCGCTCGCCGTCCGGAACCTCCGGCGCGGGAAGGCGCTCGGCCTGGCCTCCGGACAGGACGTCGCCGCGCGGATGGGGTACGATCCGATCCGCAACGAGGCGTTCGGCGACGAATCGGCGATCATGGAGACGCTGCGGGCGCACGGTCGCGGCGCAGACCCCGACTCGCCGCTCTGGTACTACGTGCTCGCCGAGGCGGACTACCAGCAGGACGGCGAGCGACTCGGCGCGGTCGGCAGTCGGATCGTCGCCGAGACACTGATCGGGCTGATCGAGGCTGACGAGACCGCCTACCCCAACGCCGCGCCCGACGGCTGGGAGCCGAGCCTCCCGCAGCCGACGGCGACCGACGGGTACACGCTGGCGGACATCACGGCGTTCGCGGCCGAGGCGAACCCCGACGGACTGGTGATCGAGGCCGTCGACGCGGGCCCGGGGAGCGGCGGCGATGCGGGAGCTAACGGTGACGCCGGCGACGTGACCGGCGACGCGCTCGACGAGTCGGTGACCCTGCGGAACGCCGCGGCGGAGCCGATCGGCCTGACCGGGTACGTCATCGACCTCGACGGCCAGCGCGACGACCTCCCGGACGCGACGCTCGGGCCCGACGAGACCCTGACGGTTCACGTCGGCGCCGGCGCGGACACGGCGACCGACCACTACCTCGGCCGCGACGCGCCCGCGCTCGACGACGAGGGCGAGGTCGTCACCGTGTACGCCCCCGACGGCGAGCGCACGACGAGGCGGCGGTACGTCGGTTAGGCGGCCGTACGTCGGCTAACGGGCAGTACGTCGGCGAGGCGCCATCCCTCACCGCCGCTCGCCGACGAGCGCGTTCGCGGAGATGACGAGGAACGCGACCCCCGACATGCCGGCGATGACGGCGAACGACGCGCCCCAGCCGAACAGGTCCGCGACGAGCCCGACGCCGACCGAGCCGGCCGAGCCGATCACCGTGTAGACGGTCCGTATCAGGCCGAACCCGGCGCCTCGTTCCGCGTCGCCGAGGGCGTCCATGAATCGCGGGTCGATGGCGGAGAAGAAGCTCGACCCGAGCCCGGCGAGCAGCACGACGATCCCGAGCCCACGAGACCGTCGGCAGCGCCGGTAGCCCGACCGGGACCGGCAGCCGGACGAGGTCGGGGAGCGCCACCAGCCCTCCGAGGCCGAGCGCGCCGCTGAGGAGGGCCGCGGCGATGCTCGCGTCGCGGCCCAGCCGGTCGGAGAGCCGGCCGAGCCCGACCTGCGCGCCGGCGCGGACGACGAAGAACGCCGAGAAGACGCCGCCGGCGAACGCGGGGTCGTACCCCCGGAGCTCCACGAGGAACGTCGGCAGGAAAGAGATGACGCCCTGCGCGACGTACGTGCCGAGCGTGGCGACGACGAGCGGGACGAGCACCTCACGGCGCCCGACCAGTTCGAGCAGCGGGCCGACCTGGAGCCGCTCCGCCATCGGCTGGTCGGGGCGCCGCGGCTCGGTCGGCCGGACCCGCCGCGCGAACAGGAGGAAGATGGGAACCCCGACGACCGCGGCCAGCGCGACCCCGGGCCGCCAGCCGTAGCGGACGCCGACCCACGTCGCGGCGACCGGCGCCACGAGCCCGGCGAGCGGGCCGCCGAGCGAGTGGATCCCGACCGCGGTGCCGAGGTCGTCGAACGTCCGCGAGAGCAGCGTGGTCGCCACCGCGTAGTGGAGCCCCGCCACGAGCCCGAGGAGCACCGCCGCCAGCACGAACGCGGGGAAGACCGGTACGACGGCGAGCGCGAGGCTCATCGCGGTCGTGCCGCCGACGGCGACGAGGATCACCCGACGCTCGCCGAACCGGTCTGCGAGGATCCCGCTCGGGAACTGCGAGAGGCCGTAGGCGAACCACATCCCCGAGAGCGCCACCCCGACCGCCGTGTTCGAGACACCGAAGTCGTCGATGATGAGGGGGACGACTGGACTGATCGCCAGCCGCGCGAAGTACGTCACGAAGAACGCCAGCATACACAGCGTCAACACCGTGTGGCGGTACCGCCAGCTCATCCGACAGTCACGGGCGACTCATCGGGGCGGTCGGCCGTCAACACTTTCGGTTCCAGCAGGCCGTGAGCCGGTCGGGCGAGGTCAGCCCACGGCCCCCGGGTCGACCCGGCTCCCGACCCACAGGAGCGTGAGGAGGAGCCCGGCCACGGACGCCGGCATGAACCACCGGAACGCGGCGAGCAGTCCCGCCGAGGCCTGAAGGCCGATCACCGCCAGGAACGCGGGGCCGCAGCAGGCGACCCCGGAGAGGATCCCCGGAAGGCCCGCGGCGACCCCCGCGCCGGCGCCGATCCGACAGGCCGAGGGGCCGCGCCACGCGACAACCGAGACGGCGAGCGTGACGCCGACGAGCACCGCGAGCGCGAGCCCGAGGGCGGCGTTGACGGGAGCGAAGAGGTACTCGACCGGTCCCGCGGAGAGCAGCGCCACGGGCTCGTACTGGAACGGCGCGACGCGCCGGGTCGCGAGCGCGACCGGGTCGGCGGCGACGACGAGGTCGAACCGCGGCGTCCCGGCCGACTCGACCGCGCCGGCGCGCAGACCGAGGTGGCCGAGTCCGAGGTGGTAGGCAATGAGATAGGCGCCGGTGACGGCACCCGCGGTCGCCCGGCCGTCGCGCCGACCGAGGGCGGCGCGGACGGCGAACACCGTCCGGCGGACGAGTCCGGCGAGCCACGCGCGCGGCGACGCGGCCGGCGCGGCGGTCTCAGCCCCCATAGCCCGCCCGCGTGTGCTCCCCGACGAACGCGGTGTCCGGGTAGAAGCCGTACCAGGCGAACCACATCGCGTCGAACGCGAGCAGCCGTTCGAGCGGCAGGTCCGCAGCCTCGAACCCGCCCTCACCGTCGACTCGGTACTCGTCGCCGTCCGGTTCGACCGCGACCTCGTCGGGGTTCCGGTAGACGTACCCCGTCGAGAGGGCAGGGTCGGCGACGGCGATGACGGCGGGGCCGCCCTCGCCGACGTTCCCGGTCAGCACTCGCTCCGAGAGCAGCGTGGTCTTGTCGAAGGCGACCGCGCCCGTCGCGGTCCGCGCCCCGATGACGACGGACTTCGCGTGGCCGTCCTCGGGGGACGCGAGCGGCGGGAACCTGGTCCCGTCCCGCACGTAGTACCCGCTCAGCGGCGCGTAGCTCCCGTACGGGTCGCTGTCGTAGCGGCGGACGTAGCCGGTCTCCTCGGTCATGAGGGAAGCGTCGGGATGTCGCGTCGCCCACTCGCCGGCGGTCGTCCACACGACGCGGAACTCGTCGAGGGTCTCGTCGGCCATCGACCCGTCGACCCCGGTGGCGAGCATCTGCGGCCACCAGCTGTCGGTGGCGCGGTCGTACATGATCAGGTTCGAGTTCACGAGCCGGCCCGACACGCCGAACGTCGTGTCGCCGCGACGGAACCCCTGTGCCGTCCCGGTGAGCGGGCAGTAGGTGATCGCGACCGACTCGCCGCCGACCTCGTCGTTGACGATCTCGTGGTGCGAGAGGATGCGACGTGGATACGCCTTCGCCTCGCCGCCGCGGACGACGCCGAACACCGGCTCGTTGCCAGCCATATCCGCCTCCGCGATCGGCCGAAACGCGGGGTCGTCGACGGAAGGGATCCCATCCTTGCCGACGCCGCCGTCGAGCGACTCGGAGACGAGGGTGTCGGCCTCGTACGCGAGGTGATAGCCGGCGTCGACGGTCGGCGGGGGAGCTCCGGCACCCGTGTCCTCAGCGCCTCCGGTGACGGAGTCCGTCGCTCGGCCCCCGAGGCAGCCGGTGAGGGACGCCCCGCCGACCGCCGCGATCCCGGCCAGCGCCGCGCGACGGGTTCGGTACATGTCGTCGTCTCCGGCTTCGAGCGTATAAAATCCGCAGCGCAGGTGTAATTCACACGCACAGCCGATCTCCGGCGGCAGTCCGATGCCCGACGAGGCGGGGTCGCTACTCGTGACCGCTCGACGATCGCTCCCGCAACCGGTCGGCGATCGCCGCGCCGGCGGTCCGCGGGTCGGCCTCCCGCACCGTCACCGGATCGCCGACGGCGACGGACCCCGGTTCGACCACGTCACAGCAGAGGCCGCCGCGGTTCCGGAGCGCCGACGCGAGGCCGTCCTCGCCGGCGAGCTCCTCGAGGTGCGCACACGGCGGTCTCCGTCGGGTCGGTCGCAGGAGGGCGTCGCCGACCGCGACGGTCGCGCCGAGGAGCGAGTCCATCTCCGCGCCGAACCCCTCGACGACCACGTTGCGACGGTGACGGCCGTCGCGCACGTCGATGCCGGTCGCCTCACGGACCGCGGTCAGCGCCTCCCCGGCGACGAGCGTGACCGCGCAGCCGTCGAGTTGGAAGTGGCCGTCGCCGCGGCGGTAGCGGTCCCCCTCCACGCCGTCGGGACAGACCTCGACCGCCTCGCGACGGACCGGCGGGGCGCCGCCCTCGGGGGCCGTCACGAGCGCAGTGACCGCGCCGGGGCCCGCGTCCGCATCGTTCGATTCGGGTCGCCGATCGGCCGGCATCAGGGCTCCCCGAGAAGCGTCGTGTCGTCCGGCTTCAGCCATTCGCGGTGCGCGTAGTAGAGCGCGGCGACCGGAGGCGCGGGGAGCGCGGCCAGCGCGTAGATCCACTTGAAGACGCCCAGGTCGGCGACGCGTCGCTCGGCGAGCGAGAGCGCGTCGAGCAGGATCGTTGCGGTCGCCAGGGGCGCGAGCAGGTAGCTGTGCGCGAAGGCGACGGCCGGTCCAACCGGGGTCGCAGGCGTCAGCAGCGCCCAGTCGACCGCGTACAGGACCGTCCATGCTCCGACGGTCGCCGCTATCGCGGCGAGCCACGGTCCGTCGAAGCGGCGGTCCGAGCCCCCCGTCGGACCGCCGTCGGCCGGGTCGCGGTCGGGCGGCTCCGTCTCCGATTCGGCGCGCGTGTTCACGCCCGATCTGGGCGCCGAACGCTAATCAACACCGGGGTCGACCGCCGCGGCGCGGTCACTCGCCGAAGGTCCCCGCCGTCAAGTACCGCTCGCCGCTGTCCCAGAAGACGGTGACGACGAGGGGTTCCTCGCCGACGAACGCGCCGCTCTCGCGCAGTTCGGCCGCGACGACCTTCGCCGCGAGGTTCGACGCGCCCGACGACTGGCCGACGAGGATCCCCTCCTCGCGAGCGAGCCTGCGGCACTCGGTCTCGGCGTCGCCGAGTTCGACCGTGTGGACCTCGTCGATCAGGTCCACCTCGAGGTTCGGCGAGACGAAACCCGGCCCCATCCCCTGGAAGTCGTCGGCGCTCGGCTCCTCGCCCGAGAGGACGGCGTTGTCCGCGGGCTCGACGGCGTCGATCCGGACGTCCGGGAACGCCTCTCGGAGACGGCGGCCGATCCCGGTGATCGTCCCGCCGGTGCCGACCCCGGCGACCAGGGCGTCGACGGTGCGGTCGCCCACCTGATCGAGTATCTCCGGGCCGGTCGTCTCGTAGTGCGCGCGGGGGTTGGCGGAGTTCTCGAACTGGCGGAGCTGGACGGTGTTCGGCTCCGCCTCCAGCTCGTCGGCGCGGTCCTTCGCGTCGGAGATGTCGCCGTCGACGAGCTCGACAGTGGCGCCGTACGCCCGCATAAGTCGGCGGCGCTCGATCGATTTCCCTTCGGGCATCACGAGGGTGACGTCGTAGTCGCGCGCCGCGCCGACCATCGCGAGGCCGATGCCGGTGTTGCCCGACGTGGGCTCGACGATGCGGTCGCCCCGCTCGATCTCGCCCGCATCCTCGGCGGCCTCGACCATGTACAGCGCGGGGCGGTCCTTCGCCGAGCCGCCCGGGTTGCGGGACTCGACCTTCGCCGCGACCGTCGTCCCCGCGGGCGCGTCGACCCGCACCAGCGGCGAGCCGAGCGTCGACAGGATGTCGTCGTCCATTACCCGAACCGAGGCGGTCGTGACCCAAAGGCCCCGCGGACTCCGGCAATCGATGTCGCCCGCGGCTGGGGCTTCGGGGGTGTCAGCAGTCGGTCTGTAGCCGAGGACAGAAATCAGGCGTGTCTGCGAACTCGACGAGGTGTCGTCGACGGACCCGAAGCGAATGTGCTCTTGCCACCGACGCGCCGTTTACGTGCCTCCGTGATCTATCGATCCCCATGACTCTCGAAACGCTCGCGCCCGCGGACGACCTCGACGCGGACGCGTTCGACGACTCGGTTCTCGACGCGCTCGCGGCGGACGACTACGTGTTCAAAGTGTGGGGCGGCGACTGGTGTATCGACTGCCAGCGACAGCTCCCCGAGTTCGGTGCCGCGCTCGCCGCCGCCGGCGTCCCGGACGACCGCATCGAGTCGTTCCCGGTGACGAAGGGCCCGGACGGGAAGGAGGGCGAACTCGTCGAGGCGTACGAGATCGGGCTTATCCCAACCGTCGTCGTCGAGTCGCCAGAGGGCGAGGAGGTCGCGCGGTTCGTCGAGGAGGAGGCCGTCTCCATCGCTGAGTACCTCGCGGACCGGCTCGCGGACGTCGAAGCGACGGCCTGAGTCGACGTTCGGGGCCGCGACACGGACTCAACCGTCTTCGGCGTTCACGTCGCCGGCGTAGTAGAGCGCGGCCATCACGACGCCCATCGTGACTGCCTGAACCGTCGTCGACGCCCCGAGAGCGACGCCGACCGCGAGCACCGACGCCGTCACCACGGCGCCGGTGAAGAGGGCGTAGCGCAGCCGCGAGAGGCCGCGCGCCCAGTCGTCGGCCCGGCGGTACAACTGTCGGGGACCAGCCATATGCCGTGGTCTCGCGCGCGGAGCAAGTACCTTCGGGTGGGCGCCTATCGCCGAGTCCGCGCGCCAGGGCGAGGCCGACCGCTCAAGTCGGTGCGGCGTCGACCCCGGGCATGGCACGCGTCACGGTCTGGAACGAGTACCGCCACGAGCGCGAGAGCGACGCCGTCGCCGAGGTGTACCCCGACGGCATCCACGCCGTCGTCGCCGACGCGCTCCGCGAGGGGGGCCACGAGGTCCGCACCGCGACCCTCGATGAGGGACCGGAGCACGGGCTCACTGAAGCGGTCTTGGACGACACCGACGTGCTCGTCTGGTGGGGCCACGCCGCTCACGACGAGGTGCGCGACGCGGTCGTCGACCGCGTCCACGAGCGCGTCCTCGACGGGATGGGCCTCCTCGTCCTCCACTCCGCCCACTACTCGAAGATATTCAGGCGGCTGATGGGGACCAGCTGCTCGCTGAAGTGGCGTGAGGCCGCCGAGCGCGAACGGCTCTGGGCGATCGAGCCGAGCCACCCAATCGCGGACGGGATCGGCGAGGCGATCGAACTCGACGAGACGGAGATGTACGGCGAGCGGTTCGACGTGCCGGCGCCGGACACGCTCGTCTTCACCTCCTGGTTCGAGGGCGGCGAGACGTTCCGCTCCGGCTGCTGTTACCGCCGCGGGAACGGGCGGGTGTTCTACTTCCGGCCCGGTCACGAGACGTACCCGATCTACTACGACGAGGACGTCCGACGGGTGCTCCGGAACGCGGTCGGCTGGGCGGAGCCTGGCGACGGGCCGACGCCCGAGTTCGGCAACGCGGACCCGAGAGAAGAGATCGACACGAGCGACGACCGGACCGTTCACTGAGGAGAATCGTCGAACGGGCGCGTCGTCGAACGGGCGCGTCGTCGAACGGACGCGTCGTCGAACGGACGCGTCGTCGAACGGGCGCGTCGTCGGACGGACGCGTCGTCGGCCTGGCGCATCGTCGGGCGAGAACGCCGTCAGCCACCCGCTGTCAGGCCACGTCGCGCAGTCGCATGAACGCGTTCATCATGGCCGATTCGGCTTTCCTGAGGTGTTCGGACGCGGTGCTCGGCGAGGCGCCGATCCGCTCGGCGACATCCGAGACGGACGCCGCGCGCGGGGACTCGTAGTAGCCGCACTCGACGGCGGCCGCGACCGCGTCGAACTGCCGGTCGGTCAGTCCCGGGTCGAAGAGGTGCTGGCGCCAGTCGTACTCGCCGATGCGGAGGACCTCGCTTTCGATCCGCTCCGGGAGCGCGGCGAGGCCCTCCCGGAGCGGCTCGTGATCCCCGAGGATCGTCAGCCTCGCGACGCCGCTCGGACGGAAGTCGATCGGCGGGACCACGACGATGCCGGTCCGCCGGAGCGACCCGAACATCGCGTCGTCGACGGCGTCGCGCCGTTGCGTGAGGAAGACGTAGTAGCCCGTCCCGTCGATCCGGGTGACCTCGAACTCCCGGATGCGGTCGACTGACCGCAGCGCGTCGACGTACACGTCGATGTCCCCTTCCACGTAGAACAGGAAGGTGTCGGCGGTCTCGTCGAAGAGGCTGCCGTGAAGGAGCACGTCCCGACCGATGGCGTCCGACTCGTCGACCAGTCGGTGCATCGGATGCATGAGTTCCGGCGGGTACCGGAGTTCGAGGCGCAGATACTTCACGGCGGACAATGACGACGGCGGTTTTATAAATATCCGTACTGAGCCGGCAGAAGCCTCGGGTCGTGCGCTCGCGTCTCTTCCGGTATGTCGACAGAGCTGCTGCGCGAGCGCGACGACGAGGAGACGGCGGACGCGTTTTCGTCCGTCCGCGGGCTGATCACGGGGCGTGAGAGCCACCTGAACGCCCCCGCGGCGAGGGTCCGACCCGACGCGGTTCAGGAAGCGCTCTCCACGCTGCGAGACGAGGCGGGGTACGACCACCTCGCCTGCGTCACGGCACAGGAGTACGAGAACCGGTACGAGTCGATCTACCACCTGCGCTCCTACGACGACCCGACCCGAGAGCTCAGCGTCGTGGTTCCCACCGACAAGGAGGACCCGGTCTCGGAGTCCGCCGCGTCCGTGTTCCGCACCGCGGACTGGCACGAGCGCGAGGCGTACGACCTCGTCGGGATCGAGTACGACGACCACCCGGACCTCCGCCGGATCCTGCTCCCCGAGACGTGGCAGGGGCACCCCCTGTCGATGGACTACGATAAGGATCAGCCGCAGATCGCCGCCCTCTCCGAGAACGAGCCGATCGAACCCGGGTCGTCGACCGCGACCGGCAGCGACACCATGCTGCTCAACATCGGGCCGCACCACCCCGCGACCCACGGCGTCTTACACCTCCAGGTCACCCTCGACGGCGAAACGGTCGTCGGCGTGGAGCCCGACATCGGCTACATCCACCGCTGCGAGGAGCAGATGGCGCAGTCCGGGACGTACCGTCACCAGATCATGCCGTACCCCGACCGCTGGGACTGGGGCGGCGCGGGGCTGCTCAACGAGTGGGCGTACGCCCGGGTCGCCGAGGACCTCGCCGACATCGAGGTGCCAGAGTACGCGCACGTCGTCCGCACCATGGCCGCGGAGTTCAGCCGGATCCTCTCGCACATGCTGGCGATGGGCGCGTACGCGCTCGACGTGATCGGCGACTTCACGGCGACGTTCATGTACGCCATACAGGAGCGCGAGCGCGTTCAGGACATCGTCGAGGACCTGACGGGCCAGCGGCTGATGTTCAACTACTTCCGGCTCGGCGGCGTCGCGTGGGACCTCCCCGAACCCCGTGAGGAGTTCCTGCGGAGCGTCCGCGAGTACCTCGACGGCCTCCCGCGCCGCATCGAGGAGTACCACGACCTCCTGACCCGGAACGAGATCCTCCAGCTCCGCACAGTGGACACGGGAACCCTCCCGCCGGAGGTCGCGAAGAGCTACGGCGCGACCGGCCCCGTCGTCCGCGGCTCGGGGGTTGACTACGACCTCCGCCGCGACGACCCGTACGGCTACTACGACGAGCTCGACTGGGATGTGGTGACCGAAGACGGCTGCGACAACTACAGTCGCCTGCTCGTCCGGATGGGCGAAGTCGAGGAGTCCGCGAAGATCATCGAGCAGTGCGTCGACCTGCTCGAAGACTGGCCCGAGGACGAGCGGACCGTTCAGGCGAACGTCCCGCGGACGATCCGGCCGGACGACGACACGGAGATCTACCGGGCCGTCGAGGGCGCCAAGGGCGAACTCGGCATCTACATCCGCGCCGACGGCACCGACAAGCCCGCCCGGTTCAAGATCCGCGGGCCCTCGTTCTCGAACCTCCAGACGCTGCCGGAGATGGCCGAGGGGGAGTCGATACCGGACCTGATCGCCGCGCTCGGCAGTCTCGACACGATCATGGGAGAGGTCGACCGCTGAGGCGGCGCGGCGAGCCGGCGGCTCATCGGTGTAGGACGACCGCCGCTACGGCGCGGACGTTGAAAGGCGATCGCCTCGCGCGAACGCGAGACGACCGGTTGTGTCGCACGCCGGCGGCCGGTCGAGTAGCAGTCGACCGCGGGCGTATTTAAACCCTCGTCCACGGAGTCGCAAGCGGACGGCCGACGCGCCCGGTCACTCCGGCCGGTGGACCTCGCCGTCGCGCGAGTCGGCGTCCTTCCGGCGGACCGCGGCGGCCGCGTTGTTCGCGTCGTAGCCGAAGAACACGTCCTTCGCGTACGTCTCGGCGACCTCGGTCGCGTGGATCAGGTCGTCGACGTCGACCTCGACCGCGTACAGTTCCAGCGAGAACGGCGTCTCCGGCGGCGCGCCGTGGAGGGAGTAGTCGCCGCCGAGCATCGAGCGGAACCCCCGCGCGATGGTCTCCAGCCAGTAGGTCGTCGCGTACTCGGTGTCGTACAGCGGGACGACGAACTCGTCGACGTGGGCGGCGAGGCGGTCGACATCGAGGCCGGCCCGCTCGTAGAGGTGGTCGGGGTACGGGTCGGGATACAGCGTCAGCAGGAGTCGGCCGGGGACCAGATCGGCCGCCTCGGCGACGAAGTCGGTTATCACGTCCGCGCGCCAGTCGGCGAACTCCTCGCGGTCGCTCTCGGCGAACAGGCGCTCGCAGCGGTCGCAGTGACAGAACCCCTCGCGGGGGAACCCCACGTCGTCGAGGCGCACGTCCTCGTTCTCGGCGGCGCAGTCCGCGATGATCTCCAAGAGTCCCTCGCGGTACTCCGGGTGTGTCGGGCAGATGTACGCCCAGTCGAAGTAGTCGCGGTCGCGGGTCGCCGGCTCGCCGCGCTCGTCGACCGGGACGAGGTCGTCGTCCTCGCTCGCGGCCGCGTTGTCGCCGAAGCACGACACCATGTTCACGGCGTCCGGCAGGGGCTCGGCCGCCCGCCCCGTGACGTCTTTCACCTCGTAGAAGCCGAGGTCGAACGGCTCCATCGCGACCTCGTCGGCGTTGCGCGTGACGACCCCGTACATGGAGTTGTATACGTGACTGGTCGGTAAAAACGGACGGTATCGGGGTGGTCGATCGGGGAGGCGAGTCGACGCGGAGTCTAATTCGGCGTGCCGTGCGGCGAGTGGTGTGACGAGCGCGGCGTCGAGCGGAGAGCGCGAGCGCGGCGTCTCGCGGTTACTCCACTTCGACCGGCTGTTTGTCGCCGGCGAACAGGAAGTACGCGAGCGCGACGAGCGACAGGACGAGGACGAGCTTGGCTTTCTTGCTCATACTTGCCGGTTGGAACGGTGGGCGGTAAAACCTACCGGACCGAGAACAGGTCGCCCCGAATAGGTCGGAACAAGACAGGTCGCCCCGAGTAGGACGGACCGAAAACAGGCTGCCCCGAGCGGAGCGACCCGCGGCGCCGGCCGTCTCAGACGTCGATGTGATCGGCGATGTCGGACCGCAGGATCGTCGCGCAGTAGTCGCAGCGCACGCCGTCGGCGACCACGTCGAACCGCGTCTCGACCGGCTCGCCGGCGTTGGTGATACAGTTGCGGTTCGGACAGGAGAGCACGCCGGTGACGCCGTCGGGACGGGTGACCCGGTTCTTCTCGACGACCTCGAAGTCGCGGACGATGTTGATCGTCGCCTCGGGCGCGATGAGCGAGAGCACGTCGACCTCCGACTGCGACAGCTCCCGGTCCTCGACCTTCACGATGTCCTTGCGGCCGAGCCGGTCGGAGGGGACGTTCATCCCGACGGAGACGCCCAACCCCTCGGAGCCGTCGATGCCTAAGATTGCGAGGACGTTCAGCGCCTGGCCCCCCTCGACGTGGTCGATAACGGTGCCGTCGCGGATCTTCGAGACGCGCAGCTCGTGATCGCTCATCGACCCACCTCCGTCCCCTCGTCGCCGTCGGGGTTCGCGTTCTCCAACAGGGTGTCGAGCAGCGCCATCCGCACCGGGATCCCGTTGTGCGCCTGCTCGAAGTAGCGGGCGTGGTCGGTCTCGTCGACGTCGGGCGCGATCTCGTCGACGCGCGGGAGCGGATGCATCACGGTGAGGTCGTCGGGGGCGTCCGCCAGCGTCTCGGCATCGATCTGGTACTCGCCCGCGACGCGGTGGTACTCGTTCTCGTCCGGGAACCGTTCCTTCTGGATCCGGGTGACGTACAGCACGTCGAGCTCGTCGAGGACGGGTTCGAGATCGTCGTGTTCGCGGATCTGCGCGCCCGTCTCGTGGAGGTCGAAGCGCACGGAGCGCGGGAGCCGCAGCGACTCGGGGCTGATGAAGTGCTGGTTGGCGTCGAACTCCGTCAGCGCGGCCGCAAGCGAGTGGACCGTCCGGCCGTACTTCAGGTCGCCCATGACCCCGATCGTGAGGTCGTCGAGCCCGTGGTCCTCGCGGATCGTGTGGAGGTCGAGGAGCGTCTGGGAGGGGTGTTGTCCGGCGCCGTCGCCCGCGTTGACGACCGGCACGTCGACGCGCTCCCCGGCGAGCGTCGCGGCACCCTCGCTGGGGTGGCGGAGGACGAGGGCGTCCGCGTACCCCTCGATGACGCGGACGGTGTCGGACAGCGACTCCCCCTTCGAGACGGACGAGGAGTCGACGTCGCCCATGTCGATGGTGTTCATCCCGAGGCGCTTGGCCGCGCTGTCGAAGCTCATCCGGGTCCGCGTGCTCGGCTCGAAGAAGCAGAGCGCGAGCACGCGGCCGGCGTGCCGGTCCGCGTAGGCGGCGGGGTCGTCGGCGACCGCCCGGGCCCGGTCGAGTACGGCCTCGATGTCATCCCGCGAGAGCTGGGTCGCGGTGATGAGGTGGTCCTGTCGCATCGTCAGAGATGGGTGTCGGCAGTATCTTGAATCCCTCGGCTCGGGGCGCAGCGCGGGTGTTCACGGACGTGCGTACCCGCTCGGGTCGCCGTTTCGATATCCGCAACGCGCCCCGAACCGGTCCGGGATCGGCGCGACAGAGTCGAAGACTCGCCGCCGTGCCGGCCCCTCGCCGCCGTACATAAGCCGCCGCGGACCGAAGCGGATCGCATGGCAGACAACGACCCGGCCGACCTGCTCCCGAACGACCGCGTGAAGCAGGCGGCCCTCGACGGCGAGGTGACGCAGCTCCACCGCGGGAACCGATACGGCGAAGAGGGCGACACCTTCGAGATCGACGGCGTCGCCTTCGAACTGGTCGAGGTGACCGAGCGCACGCTCGGCGACATGACCGACGAGGACGCGAAACGCGAGGGGTCGCCGTCGCTGTCGGCGTACAAGGAGCGAATGGTCCGCGCCCACGGCGGGAACTTCGAGTGGGACGACGACGCCGACGTGGTCAGACACCGGTTCGAGCGTGCCGAGTAGGACCGGAGATGATGAGGTAGTTCAGTCGTCGTCCGCGGCCGCGCCGTCGCCCGCTGCGGTCGCCGCGTCGTCCTCGATGCTCGGCGGGTACTTCCCGCGGTCGAGCTTCAGATCGGACTGCGGGCGGGCCATACAGGTGAGCGCGTACCGCTCGGCCTCCTCGTCGGAGAGGCCGCGAGCCGCGGGCTGTGTCACCTCGCCCTCGACGATCTCGGCGGAGCAGGCGAGACACATCCCGACGCGGCAGGAGTACTCCTGAGCGATCCCCTCCTCGAAGCAGGCGCTGAGGATCGTCTCCGTGTCGGCCACCTCGATCGTCTCGTCGGTGCCGACGAACTCGACGGTGTACTCTGTCATGGCGCGGAGTACCCGCCGACCGGTCAAAAAGGGTTCCCTCTATCCCGTCGCCGGCGCGGGGACGGAAGCGAGCGCTCGGTCGCTACGCGGCGGCGTCCGAGCGCTCGTTCCGCCTGTCACGAACGGTCCGCGCCACGACTAACACGCCGACGGCGACGAGGAAGTCGCGACCGATCGATCCGAACACGTCGACCCACAGGCGCAGGATCTGCGGGTCGGCCGCGAAGGTCCCCGACCACAGCAGGGTCCTGAGCGAGTGGGGAGCGACTCCGACGTACTGTCCCGCGAGCCCGCCGATGAGCGCGCCCGCGAAGAGCGCGAGTAACGACCGGCCGGTCAGTGGAATCCGCGAGCCGGGAGCGATAAGCGCGTAGAACGCGACGAACAGAAGCCCCGGCACCACGAGGTAGGTTCCGGCGACGTCGACCACGAGGTCGAGCGGCGTTCGGGCGGTCACCGGCTGTCCCTCCCGTATCGCGTACTGGCGGGACCGAGTCACGGCTTCGAGGAACACCACTCCCGCCGTGACGGCGGCGAGGGCGTACGGCTTCGCTCGCGGCCGGCGGAGGAGCGCGTCGCGGCGGACCATGTCGGGCCCTGCGTCGCATCTCAGTAATATCTTGTTCCGACAACGGTCGCGCACCGCCTCCCACCTATCGCAACGACTAATCCCCCGCCGGACGCTTCCCGAGACATGACCGGCAAGGCCACCGCGCGAGCCCACCCGATTCAGGGGCTCGTCAAGTATCACGGGATGCGCGACGAGGAACTGCGGCTCCCGTACCACGACAGCATCAGCCTCTGTACCGCGCCGACCGCCACGACGACCACCGTCGAGTGGCAGCCGGACGCGAGCGAGGACGCATACGTCATCGGCGGCGAGGCGGTCGACGGCCGCGCGGCCGAGCGCATCGACATGGTCGTCGACCACGTCCGCGACCTGGCCGGCGTCGACGCCGCCGTCCGACTGGAGAGCGAGAACTCCTTCCCGTCGAACATCGGGTTTGGCTCCTCCTCGTCGGGCTTCGCGGCCGCCGCACTCGCCCTCGTGGAGGCCGCGGGCCTCGACATGTCTCTCCCGGAGGTCTCGACGGTCGCCCGCCGCGGCTCCTCCTCTGCCGCCCGCTCGGTGACGGGCGCGTACTCGCGGCTCGACGCCGGGCTCAACGACGAGGACTGTCGCTCCTCCCGGCTCGACGTGGGGGTGAGCGAGGACGGCTTCGACCCCGAGGAGGACCTCCGAATCGTCGCCGCACACGTCCCCGCGTACAAGGAGACGGAGGAGGCCCACCGCGAGGCCGCCGCGAGCCACATGATGCAGGCGCGGACCGCGCACGTCCAAGACCAGCTAGTCGAGATGACCGACGCGCTCCGCACGGGCGACTTCGACCGGATCTTCGAGACGGCGGAGCACGACTCGCTGTCCCTGACGGCCACGACGATGACCGGCCCCGCGGGATGGGTGTACTGGCAGCCCGAGACGATCGCCGTGTTCAACGCGGTGCGCGAACTCCGCGAGTCGGGCGTCCCCGTCTACTTCTCGACCGACACCGGGGCCTCGGTGTACGTGAACACGCTCGCGGACCACGTCGACGAGGTCGAGGGCCGGATCGCCGAGATCGGCGTCGACACCGACGTCTGGGAGGTCGGCGGTCCGGCGCGCGTCCTCGACGAGAGCGAGGCGCTGTTCTGAGGGGC
>NZ_NHNZ01000009.1:0-15522 GCF_002727095.1 Halorubrum sp. C191
CGCTTTCTATGACAGGCTCTGTCGCTGTAATGGTCAAGAAATTCAACAAGGGGTGCGGCCAGCAGCCACGAGCATGACGAAATCAGGACGGGGCGAGGTTCCCTCGATCTACTCCTCTTCTCCCGGTGGTTGAACAATATCTCCGAGGGATCGGACCAATTGGATCCCGTTCTCGTAGCCAGTCATCGCTTACCTTCTTCGTCCTGCTCGGCAGCACCTACGCTGGAATGCGGAAGAAGTTGGGGGTCGGAGCGAACCCTCTCGGTAGTTGGAATATCGTTTGAATCCTCTACGCCTACGACGATCACCAGACGTCTTCCCCTGAAAGCGAGGGGATATCAATCAGTAGTCCGAGAGACTTGATTGTTCATGTGGCTGTCTGCCGGTGAGCACGTACGATGCAATAGTTCTAAAGAACTCTGCGAAGAGGACAAGCAGTATTGGGCCAAGAAAAATCCCGTAGAAGCCGAACGCGATCGGTCCGAGAATATAGGCAAACATCAGTAGGCCCACATGTGTCCGGTTGCCGCTCACATACGGGCGGATTAGAAAGTCAGGAATCGTATCAACGACTACGAACGCCAAAACGAGAAACAGGATCACGAAGCCGAACGCGCTTGCCTGACCACTGGTGACAGCAGCTATCGCGAGAATTGCTCCGACAGGGAGGTACACAATTTTCATTCCCACAACTGGAATTAAACTTCCTGCTCCTGTGAGTGCCCCGACTAGGGGCGCAAATGGAACGTTTACTGCTCCTGGTGCAACGAGATTGTATCCAGAAAAGACAAGAATCCCGATGATACCCGTCACAAATGCGTTTAAGATATTACCGAAGAGGATGGAAGACAGTTCATCATCAACAGCTACTGCGTATGACCCGACAACACCTGATTCATCAAAATTGTTGAGAAACCAGTCTCCAAGCCGTGAGCCGTCGGTAAGCATATAGTATGTCCCGGCCAGAAGAATGAATCCATGGAGTGCTGCGTTTGCGATAAACCCGACTGAACCGGTTAGTGTAGCAACTGTTTGTTCGATCCATGTCTGAACTGCAGGGTCGTTGAGGATTGCTACGACTTCCTCAGGACTCAGTCCCAGTATATCACCGATTTCTAGTCCTACGAGTGGACCCGGGAGTCCACTTCCTTGTGCCGACTGTAGTGCAGAGATGTATGCTGCACCGGGACCATCCCCTCCAGCGAGCCGTTGGATTTCGGGTACTACCAGTATAAGGGTGTAGGTGAGCAATAAGAGAAACGGCAGTAGGAAAATAGCAATTGTAACCATAGCAAGAACTTGACATCGATAGGGAACGCGATGGCCTTGGAGTCGCGATGGAAGCGAGAGGTTCTCGAGTTTACGATAAATTGGGCGGCTTGCGTAGTAGAGGAAGATTGTAAATATGAGCGTTGCCTGAAACTGGATTAAAACAAAAATGACAGCAGCTACTAATCCTAACCCTCCAGTTCCGAAGATGATCCGCCGTCGTAGTCCTGAGCTATATTCCATTTACTTACTAATTGCCACATTACAAGAAAGGTATGTTGGTGTGGCCACCTGTCTTTAGTTAAGCCTCACACCTCGGTTGTGTAGCGGTAGCGAGTGTCTCTTGTAAGATTGGTTGTCGCTTGCGGATCTTTTGAGCGTCTTCGATCAGTCGGTCGAGCAGCGGCAGTGGTGAGTAGCTGACTCAGCTTTGAACGTTGTCGTGTTAACACTATTGAGCCCGGAATCGGAGGAAAAAAAAACGTTCTACGAAGAGTTTAGGGTATCGGTCGAACAGGAGAGTGATTCACAGAAGATAATGAAGGCAGCGTTCACGGCGTTTGAACCTCCAGTAGGGAGCGGAGCGTCTACGGCTGAACTCTCTTTTCCGTGCTCACACCGTCTCAGCCGCCATTTTCGGTCGATTAAGTGTTAAATACTCAACGTTCAAAGCTGAGTATAAGTTCATGTGTATGGTTGGTTGCCGGGATGACCACCACTGTTGGACTTCGTCTCTGTCTCTTGCGCATCGACTCCGTCAGTTCTTAGATTTGTTAGTAGAGCCAACTACGAGGACATCATCCGTGGGGGCGACATTCGGGCCAACGAACTGGTCCGTCGCGACCGTAACTGGTGCGTTCGTCTGGTCGTCAAACGGACTGTGGCCGTTCGAGACGAGTGCGACGACATAGTATACGGTGCGGCGCCGTAGGCGCTGTCCTTGGCAAGCGCGCCGAAACGAGCGCTCAGTGCGGGGTGCGGTCGGTTGTCAGTGATCGGGAAAGGCGATCGTCGCTGTCGTCCCGTCCTCAGTGTCGATCTCGAGCGCAGCCTCCGAGTATCGGACCACGCGATCCACAATCCACAGCCCCGCTCCGCTCCCGTGTTCCAGCGCGGACTCACCGTGCTGTTCGATCACGTCGAGCTCATACGGATCGATTCCGGGACCGTTATCACGAATCTCGATCCGCACATCCTCGTCACCCCGGCGGACGGCGACCTCAACCGCGGGGGCGTCGCTGTCGTTGTGTTCGAACCCGTTCCGAATGAGGTGAGCGAGCGCGGTTTCCAGCTCTGGGTGAGCCGTCACCGTCGCCGCGTCGCGGACATCGACTTCGAGTTCGCCGTTCGGGAACTCTCCGTCGACGGTCGACGCGGCGGATCGGACCTCCTGCTCAAGCGCGACGGTAGTGATCTCGTCCCGACTGTTTACGATCTTACGCATCTCCTTGGCGTGCTTCGAGGTCTTCTTTAGATCGCGGCAATTCTCCAAGACTCGCTTCGCGTACCCGCGTATCGGCTCCTCAGCCTTCGCCTCTATCTGAGACGTGTACCCCATTATCGCGGTGAGCTTGTTCCGGACGTTATGTCTGAGGATCCTTGCGATCACCTGATTGAGGAGGTCGATATCCCGGCGACTGTCGATCACCTCGGTGATCGCTTCAAGATTTGTCCCGAGGGAGTCGAGTATATCGGCGTCGAGCTCGCTGAAGCTCTCGGTGTACGCCGAGCCGGCGATTAGCACCCCGAAGTCACCGATCGGAACGATCACTTCCTCCTCGAGGGGTGTCTCCGAATTGTAGGCGTCCGAGTCCGTGGCGACATCGGCGGCGACGAGCGTAGTGTCGCTTTCGAACGACTGCCACGCGAGGCTGTCTCCGTTCAAGAATGACGGCGAGTCTCCGAGCAGTCGCTCAGAGTGATCGGTCGCCGCAACCGGTTCAAGCCGTTGCCGCGCGGGGCGATGCTTCCAGATGCCCATCAGCGGCATGTTCAGTGCCTCCGGGATGTCTGTGAGGACGGACTCGACCATCCCCTCGTGAGAGCGTTCCCGAAGCGCGCGACGGGCCGTCTCTTGGGTCGTCCGGAGGCCCTCTTCGCTCAACTGCCTATCGAGCCCGATCGCCGTGAGCTGGCTCAGCACCTGTAGGAAGTACACGTCCTCGTCGTCGAAGCTGTTCCGCTCGGGAGCCGAGGTCACGACGACGCCGTGGCTGCCGACGGGAACGATGAGCGCGCTTCCGACAGGAGTTTCATCATTCGGAAAGCGTCCGTCGAATGCGGCGATGTCATCTATCCGGATCAGCTCTTCTCGCTCGTACGCCTCCCAGACTACGGAGTCCCTGTCAGTATAGGTTATCGACTCCTCGCTCAGCCGCTCCCGGATCGCCGCGCTCGTGACTACCGGTTCGAGTGCTCCCGAGTCCCGGTCGTACAAGTGAACACCGACGCTCGAGTGTCCGAGAACAGATTCTACGGTCTGAACGACCGTCTGGCAGATCCGATGACGAGAGCCCTCCGTGAGGATATCCTGTGCGGCGACGTAGAGCTCCTGTAGCGACAGTTCACGCTCGCGTTGGTCGGTAATATCAACGAACACACCGAAGTACTCGGTCCGCTCGGTCGCAGTCACCGGAACGGCTGTAAAGAGGAAGTACCCGACCCCATCGGATGTCTCTCGCTGTACCTCTTGCCGAAACGGTTCTCCCGTCTCGAGCGTCTCGATGAGCGAGCCGGTCTCTACGGGCTGATCCTCGGGCGTAATCAGTTCGTTGAGGCTCTGCCCGCGGAGTGAGTCGTTGAGGTATCCGAACGTCGATCTGAATGCGTCGTTTGCGCGATGAATCCGCTCTGTTCCGTCTTCCGTGACGACAACCTCGACGGTCGGTTCAGCGGTTGCGGCGAAGATGGCTTCGAAGCGGTCGCGTTGCCTGCGTAGCGCTCGCTCCCTTCGGTTCGACCGACATGCCTGTGCCAACCGATTGTTCAGCGGGTCCAACGCTGAGGCGGTTTCAAGATCGAGCGACCCCCCTTGTTTGCCGAGGACCATGACGCCAAACCCCGGGAGGTCGAAGAGATAGTACGTGCCTGAGCCGTCGACCGTGCCGGTAGCGGGCAGGGAGTCGGCGAACCGCCGAACCGTCGTCGACTCCGACACCACGGCGGCAGACTCCGCCGTCCGGTCGCTTCGCCCCGAGACGCCGCTCCGAGCGCCGGCAGCGATCTCCATGAGGTGTTCTCGGGCGCTGCGGAACAGCTCGTTCCGTTCCGGGTTCGCGGGAATAGACGTCACGAGCGTTGGTTCCGCCCCGTCCGACGGCGCGGAGATTTCGAATACACCGCCGACGGAACAGTTCAGTTTCTGAAGATACGCGGCGAGCGCTTGGTCAGCTGTCTCTTCGATGCTCCCACCGGTCTCGATGGCGAGCGAAATCTCGTAGAGGGTCTGGATGCGTCGCTGTCGCGAAGTCATATCTCCTCTACCGCACCGACGATCGCGGTCTTGTTGTAGTAGTCGAGGTGTCCATAGCCGTCATTTGCGATTTCACCGATTGTGAGGGCGCCGATCATCGGCGTGTCGTCCATCTTGACGGCGGAGAGTTCGCGCTCGAACTTGTCTTCGAGGTACAGCACCCGTGAAATACAGTCAAAGAAAAACAGCCCTTCCACGGGCGTATCTGAGTCCCGCGCCTCCGTCTTTGCGCGACGTGCAGCGTCGATCAGTGACTCCGGTTCCCCCTTGAGGACGTGAACGAACTCGCCTTCGGGTATCGCCCCGAAGCAGTCGAGACCGCCCTCTTCGGTCACCTCGAAGGGGTCGCGAACGATTTGCTCTCCGTCCATCCGAGCGATTCCGAAGGGGTACGCCTTCGCTGTCTCAAAGAAGTCATCGGCCGCGAGTTCGCTCTCAGCGTGTTCGTCCACGGCGGATTTATACGCCGAAAACGCCGGCTGGCCGTCTAGACGGCGTAGCGTGCTCCCGTCCGCGTCGGTCACCCGGAACGGACCAGCGATTTCGCGCCACCCGTGCTCGACGCCGAGGGTTACCGGTGACTCCACCGCGGCCATCACGGCGCTATCCTCGATGATCCCCTCGTTAGTGAACAGACAGGGGTGCTGTTCCGCTTCGAGCGTACCGGCCCCACCGCCAATAAAGTTGAGCTCAACGCTGTACGTTCTGAACAGCGATTCGATGAACTCCTGGATGTTCGTCGCGTACGCGTCCACGAAGACGAACGCTGTCTCGTACCCGTCGAGCGGAAGGTCGGCGTCCAAGGTTGACGTATAGTCCGGGTCCGCGCCGCTCAGCCCGCGGATCGTCGTCACGTGTGGTTCCGATGAGAGCCCGCAGATGACCGCTCCACTCCCCTTGTTTTCACCGTCGTGAATTACTTCCGGAAAGACGCCACCGAAGACGCTCACGTCGAGTTCCCGAAGGAACGGGTCGAGCCACTCGTCGAGCCCGTCGTCTGGAGCGGCACACAGCAAAATCCCCTCGACAGCGTCTCGTGACGCCACCTCACGCACCGCCATACGTATCGATTCGGGCGTATCAGCGTACTTGTAATTCATACCCCTATTTCCCCCACAGCCGTGGACGCACTGAGGGGGCGCCATGTCGGTTTCACGTTACACTTCCCCAGAATCTGGGCAACAACCGTCTGGCGTTTACTCGCGAACTCAACGACGTAGTCGAAGTGTGCCGAAGCGAGGCAACGGTCCTCGTCGTTCGAACTCACGGGCGGCACGTGGACGAGACCGCCGACGCCTCGGTTACGCCACTGTCCGATGGGCTCGTGAAGGAACCGAGCGAGCGACATCTTATCGTGGTGCGAGCGAATTTGTGTCAACGTGCTCATTTCCAACGTCCTCTGACAGTTCGTGATCGTGACTTGGTCGGTCGCCCGCTGTGTGGCGACGCCGATAGGTCTCATCAGGAATTCCATGCCATTCGGCGTGTTCTCTATATAATGCTGAAGTGGCGATCCTGTGTCTGTCAGACCCATACATCGCCACTGCGCGGCCTTCTACTTAATCCCCCTCGGCAAGTTATCGCTTTTGAGAAGCCTCTACGCTGTTGAACCCGATGACGCGGTCGGGGTCACCAGTTGAAATAACAGGTTCGCTCTTCTGTAGGAGACTGTCGATACAGTCGTCGGTAGCTGAACAGGAACACGAATCGACTTTCTAAGCACTTCTACCGCGGACTCCCAATTTTAGTCATTCACAAAGCTGCTTAGTTGGAACGTCTGCTTGCTGAAGGTGTGTATACAACTGGCGACGCTCCACCGAGGCGGGCATCGCCTCTGGTAGTGACCGTACCAGAAGTTCGTCAATATGGTTCAACGTGCTGCGTGGACAGCCCTCACAGTGTGTCGGGCCGTCCCCGCGAACCGATCATCAAGAAACCAATTCTACCGCTAACCACCGACTGGGCAAGGCAGCGGAATAAGTGACAACGCTTTCGCGTCGGGGACTGGTCGCCGCCGATCCGGGCTGATTTTCTCTACGAAACCGTCAGTACAACCGCTTCGACACAGAACTGAAGCCGCAGAAGCAGCTAGACGAGAATGCTTTGTGAGGTACTGAGACTTGGCTTTTTTATCCACAGACTGATCTAAATGAGATGTGCAGGTACATTCCCTCCAACACACAGTTCGGTGCGAGATTTGCTGGTACATGCCGACACAACTTGCTCTGGCTGCCCCAAAGCGGGTGATATCCTCGTGAGACGGCAACAGCTGCTGCCAGTTTTTCTTACACTTCTCACAATTGTATGTGTGACATTCGGGGGCGCAACTGTCGCTTCTGCGCAACAATCGGCAGTCAGCGTGTCTGTAGATGCTTCACCAGAAGATCCGGTTGTTGGTGAAACGACGACATTCAATGTCACAGTGACAAATCAAGAAGGCAGCAACAGCATCGCTGATGTCTCTAGTATCATGCTTCGAACGAATCAAGAGCACTATGAACGCGTTGAAGATGTCGGGTCACTTGCTCCCGGTGGAAGCCTCACCGTCAAAATGACGACGACCTTTGAGCAAGCAGGGCAAAAAAACCTCAAAGCGCACGTTTCTGCTAAACGCGCATCTGGCGGAAATCTCCGTGCCATCTACAGTCCTGTGACAGTAGATGTACAAGAACTCGATATCAACGGTGGGCTGTCGACGGCCTCAAACGGGTCTGATGAGACCACGGTCACCTTCACGAACTACGGAAACGTCGAACTGTCTAACATCGAGATAACGGCGACAGCGGACGACAGCGTGCGTGACAACAGAGATGTGTTCGATGTCGATCCCGACGAGGAGACCTCGGTAACATTCGACACCGGAGAGTACGACACTGACATCATCAACTTCTCCGCGACATATACTGTACGCGGTGAGCAGTACGAAACAACGCGGACAGCAACACGCGATCAGAAGGTCACGGGAGAGATTCGCCTCACGAGTATCGACGTGACAGCAAGCGGCTCAACGGTCTCGATCGATGGTGAGGCAGCGAATATTGGTGGCACCGATGTTGAGTCGGTTCTCATCAGCATCCCGACGACAGACGGCATCACTCCCGCCGGTGGGTCTGGAGAGTACTTCGTTGGGTCTGTTGACGCCAGCGAATTTTCGACGTTCGAACTGACAGCGAGCGTTGAGCGAGATACAGTCCCGATTAGGGTCGCGTATATCGCTGACAATGACCGCGTGACGAAGACACAGACAGTCGATGTATCGTCACTCAATACGACTACTGGAGCAGCGGGGCAGACCCAACCAGAAGCCACCTCGGGGGGCGAACAGAACCAGTCCGGACTGCCACTCCTACCGATAATCTTCGGAGTAGTGCTCGTTCTTACACTAGGAGGCCTCGGCCGATATCTGTGGAATCGTGAATGAGTGTAATCCAACTCAGAGACGTAGTCAAACGATACAACACCGAGGCTGAGACGATCGAGGCGCTGAAAAATGTCGACTTCCACGCTAACCGCGGTGAGATGGTCGTCGTGACCGGGCCGTCAGGAAGCGGGAAAAGCACGATGCTCAACATGATTGGTTTGTTAGATACTCCGACTACGGGCGAGATTTTCCTTGACGGGCGCAACATCACCGATTTCGATGAGGATGAGCGGACGGAGGAACGTCGGTCACAGCTTGGATTCGTCTTCCAAGACTTCCACTTGCTTCCGATGCTCACAGCCGAGGAGAACGTTGAGTTGCCGTCAATGTGGGACACCGATGTTGATCGTCGAGAGCGTGCTTCCGATCTGCTAGAGCGGGTTGGTCTCGGTGACCGACTCACGCACACGCCTGACGAACTCTCTGGCGGACAACAACAGCGCGTCGCCATCGCCCGTTCGCTGATCAATGAACCCGATATCCTGCTCGCAGACGAGCCAACTGGAAACCTCGATCAAGACACTGGGAAGACGGTTCTCGATGAGATAACCCGACTGAAACAAGAAGAGAACATCGCGGTCGTCTCGATCACTCACGACGAGCAGCTAGTGGAGTATGCGGATCGAGTTGTCCGTATTGTTGATGGGGTGGTCCAGTAGTGGGGCGTACAAGCGTTCTTCGTCGCTTCCCAAGCGTGCTGATGGCGTGGCGAAACCTCGGTCGCAACCGGACCCGGACCGCTCTCGCGGTGCTGGGTATCGTGGTCGGCGTGATTGCGATCGCGTCACTCGGTATGGCTGGGGTGGCGCTCGAACAGCAGGCCACCTCAAGCCTCGGTGGTCTCACCGATCAAGCAACCATCTCGCCCGGAGAAGATATCGATACTGACGGCATCACCGATGCGCAAGCTGAGACGATTCGGGATCTCTTGCCAGGGGTAACCGTCATTCCGCAAAAAACGAATTTTACAGAGCTTTCAGCACGGAATGGCGAAGAAGCGAACGTTCAGGTAACGGGTCTGACAAACCCAGCACCGTTGTATGATCTCTCTGTTGGAACTGAGCCCACACGGCTTGAAACAGGGGCTCTCATTTCCGAGAGTACTGCACAGACACTCGGGCTGGAGATCGGTGACCCAATCGAATACGAAGGACAACTGTTCCGTATTCGGGGATTCATCGCCTCACAAAGTGGCTTTGGTTCTGATGGCGGGGGAGAACTTGTGCTTCCGCTCTCAGCGCTCAACCAACAGGACGACTATAATTCTGTCACCATCATCGCTGAGGACGGAGATGCCGCAACCGAAGCGGCAACCACGATAGAGGAGCACTTCAACGAGGACGATGACGAAGTTCTCAGTGTGACCACCTACGCAAGTGTCCAAGAGAACATCAGCTCATTTACCGACACGCTAGAGCTCGCACTCCTCGGTATTGGCTCTATTTCACTGTTCGTAGCGAGTGTTGCCATTTTGAATGTCATGTTAATGAGCACAATAGAACGTCGGGGAGAAATTGGAGTGTTACGTGCCGTGGGTGTCCGCCGCGGCGAAATACTCCGTATGATACTGACCGAGGCCGCATTCTTAGGTGTGGTCGGTGGGCTTGTCGGCGCTGCTGGATCTCTCGTCGTCGGTGTGGTGATGTTCAACGTGTTAGCCGGTGACCCAGCCCTCGCATTAGCTTGGTCAAGTTCGAGATACCTCCTGTATGGATTCATCTTCGCGCTCGTCGCAAGTATTCTGAGCGGGATTTATCCCGCATGGAAGGCTGCTAATGAATCACCAGTGGATGCGCTTCGTGGTTCGTGAGGCATCCGTCTTTAGTTAAGCGAGAAACCGCGTGATAGCGGCGGCTTATCGAGGCATCTTTCGGAAGGAATGAGGAAGTCCAGTCTGTACACGACAAAGACTCCTCACCCCGGATTATGCGTCGGCTCACTACACTGTTTCCCTCTGAGTTCCTCGAAGAGCACACCGAGGAACTCGGCGTGGTCGAACGAGACCGCAAGCTCCAGATCCCTGCCTTCGTTTGGGCGTTCGTGTTCGGCTTCGCCGCAGGCGAAAGCCGAACACTCGCCGGGTTTAGACGCTGTTACAACTCTACTGCCGATGAGACGATTTCGCCGGGTGGATTCTATCAGCGGTTGACACCGACGCTTGCGGAGTACCTTCGCGACCTCGTCGAGCGCGGCCTCGACGAGGTCGCTGTTCCTAACGCTGTTGACGCTGATATCGACCGATTTAGAGACGTGATGATCGCTGATGGAACGGTGTTCCGGTTACACGAATTTCTCTCAGGTCAGTTCGAAGCCCGCCACGAGGAGCAGGCTGGAGCGAAGCTCCACCTGCTCCACAATGCCACAGAGCAGACGATTGAACAGCTCGATACTGCTAACGAGAAAACGCACGACAGCACCTTGTTCAAAACAGGGCCGTGGCTTGAGAATCGCCTCATGCTGTTCGATCTCGCCTAATTCAAGTACCGCCGGTTTGCGCTAATCGACGAAAACGACGGCTACTTCGTGAGTCGGCTGAAGCAGAACGCGAATCCGGTGATTACGGCAGAATTACGGGAATGGCGCGGCCGCGCCATTCCCTTAGAGGGCAAGCAGCTCCGAGCTGTTCTCGACGATCTCGATCGGAAGTACATCGATGTAGAAGTCGAAGTAGAGTTCAAACGAGGGCCGTACAATGGGACACAGTCGCTGGATACGAAGCGATTTCGCGTCGTCGGCGTCCGCCACCGAAGCCTCATGCCGTACCTCTATCAGGATTTCCCAGTCGACCATCCGGTGCTGGCGACGGTGGCGACGCTCGATGAAACGTGTCAGAAGTGCCAACGAACCGTGCGGGATCATCTGGTTCGGGGGGGCTGACCGATGAGCAACGGGCCTCGTCGAC
Organism: Halorubrum sp. C191; assembly: GCF_002727095.1. Lineage (NCBI taxonomy): Archaea > Methanobacteriati > Methanobacteriota > Halobacteria > Halobacteriales > Haloferacaceae > Halorubrum > Halorubrum sp. C191. The sequence goes on from NZ_NHNZ01000009.1 coordinate 11,065, forward strand.
AGCGAGCGGAGCCGGCTCGTGTTCGCTCGGTTCGCGCCGTCGGCCCAGAACGCGGGGCTGTCGGCGCCGAGGACGCGGTCGAGCAGGAGTGCTTGGACGGGCGTGACTCCGAGTTCGTCGTCGACGTCGACGAGCGTGACGCCCGGCGCGAGGTCCGGGAGGTCGCCGGTCGGTCGTCGGGAACGAGTTGGCATGGTAGGGCCGACGGGGAATTAGGTGAACCGCCTCGGGGTCAAGCCCCGAGGCTTCCCGTTTCAATGACGCGACTTGCAGGAACCGACGAAGAAGAGCCTCCATCGGTTTCCACAGCGGTCGCAGTCTCCACGGGCGTCACTTCGGCCTGTCCCAGACCTAACTCCTGAAGACCACGAGAAAGAACGTTGTACGACGCATTCGCATCCCTGTCCGCCTCAAACCCTCCTCGAACGGGAACTCCGAGCGTTGAATCCGGAGCTTGTGATCACCTTCGGTGGAAACGCGTGGCCGGCACTCCGACGCTCAACCACGCCGGAACCCGTCATGGAGACGGACGCCGACCCAGAGAGTATCATGGCCATCCACGGGATACTCCACCGTACCTCCGAACCGGTCAATACCCACATACTCCCGCTGGCTCACATGAGTGGGCAGGTCTGGTGGCGGTTCCCACCTGACGAGTACATCTCGCGACTCAGCAAGGCGCTTGAAGTGCTCGAACGCCAGTAGCGAAAACGACGGAGCGTGACACACATCGTCTCGATATGAGATAGCGACTCTACAGATTGTGGGCAGTCACGTGTTTGGGCGGACTACATGTCGAGATAGGGGCCGCAACCCCGAAATATAGCACTGTAGCCGATTATCATGAATGTCAAATCTCAGTACCAGATTTAAATGCCTAGCAGATAGTGACTTGGTATGGCTGGAGTTCAAGCAATCTTTCTTGTTATCTGTTTTCCAGTTCTTGCGATAGGACTCCACGAACTGACCCACCTAGCAGTCGCCCGGATTGCCTGCCCGCTTTCGATTGAACAGACCTCATGGGTCCCGTTCCGACTTCGCCTTGATTTTGAGAGACTCCCGGCAAAAGCCACACTTCGGATGATTGCACTTGCCCCTCTATTTGTCGGCGGCGTGGCTGCTGCCATCGCTATTCAAACCGGTATTTGGCAACAGATTAAAATCGCCGATCCGTACTATCTCCATCGTCTTATGATAGCGTACTGGCTCCTCTACATTATTCCGAGCCCTGCAGATATTCGACTAGCTATTTGGCCGTCAGTAGAAGATACACAGCGTGTCCAGATGAACCCACAATGAGCAACCAGCCAACTAGCACGCCGATGAGAGACGACAACCGTGCTGTTTCGACAGTAATCGGGGTCGTTATTTTGTTTGGGTTCCTGATCCTTGCGCTCTCACTATACCAAGTAGAAGTCGTTCCACAGCAGAATGCAGAGACCGAGTTCCAACACTCTGGAGAAGTCCGCAATGATCTTGTCGAGCTCAGAGCGGGTATTCTACAAGCGGGGAGCATCGACCAGCCACAGTACCAGACGGTTGAGCTGGGTACTACATATTCAACCCGTGTATTCACCATAAATCCTCCAGCGCCGGCCGGGACGATACGGACCAGCGAGCCATATCCAATCACGATCTCGAACAATAGTGGCACACCTGAAGGGACAATAACGATTCCAACGCGATTTATTGAGTATCAGCCAGGGTACAACGAGCTTGATCGTTCTCCAACGTGGTACGATGCATCTGTGCTCTACCTTGATGCTCGTGATGGTGGGGGTGGCATCGCGGTGATTGAAGATCAAACCCTCGTCAATAACGGTGAGGTACAAATTACGGCCCTCCAGAATGAGTTTCGTCGGAGCGGGACTGGACGGGTTACTCTTGAGCTCCGCCCAGCTGAGAATGTTACTAGTAATATTCCTGAGGGTGATCTCACCGTCACCATTCCGACGCGGCTCAGTGGTAAGGAGTACTGGGATGACGAATTTAGTGAGGTCGGTATTTATGCTGGCGTCAATGCGGGCGAAGACAACCCGTATCCTAACGGTGTGTATGCTCTTGAATTTGAAAATGTAAATGATATTAATGTGAATACTGTCGGGATTACAGACGAGCCTAATAGTGGCCTCAAACAAGATGTCGGGTCAGACGACTCACCGGGGGGTCCGCCCGTAAACGGCGATGTGTTAGATGATGTGCGGGCCTCGGAGCTTATCGGAGATACAAATAATCAAGAACAAGAGTTTGAGATTGATCTTGAACAAGATTTAGATGGAGGAGAAGAAATAACAATTGACCTCGGATTCAACACGGGTGGCATTACATACTCCACCGGTAACCAATATGGGATTGTAGATGGGGACGGAGAAGTCACCAAGGATGGGGATCTGCTTACTTACACTGCGGGGGCAAACGACAACGCTGGCGATACAATCACGATTATTGCAGATAAAGTAAAAGTAGGTTCAATAAGTGGTGAGCTCCGTAGTATTGAGGCCAATATAAATGACGAATCAAAGACTGCTGAGTTCCCTATTCTAAAAGACGGCGACTTTGATTCAGAGGAGTATGAAGGAGGTGATGTGTTCGTTACAGGGGATGTTACTGTCGGGGAGGGGGAGATTATAAGTGGTGATATTAACGCTGGAGAGGATGTAGAGGTCAAGGAGGGTGGTGAAGTACAGGGTTCAATCAACTCCGGGGGTGAGGTTACCGTTAAAGAGGGTGGAGAAGTACAGGGATCAGTTGACGCCGATGGCAAAGTTACCGTCGCTGATGTAACTGGTAGTATTACTGCTGGAGGGGATGTAGAAATTAAGGAGGGCGGTGAAGTACAGGGTTCAATCAGCTCCGGGGGTGCGGTTACCGTTAAAGAGGGTGGAGAAGTACAGGGATCAGTTGACGCTGATGGCGAGGTTACCGTTAAGGAGGGTGGAGAAGTACAGGGAGAAATTTCAGAGGGATAATTGATCGCATCGCCAAGCCGTGTAAAGTCGGTACTTCCCAATTGAAATCTCAGTAAGTATACTAAATCCAGCTGAGCCAGAGAATCTCACAGCGGTTACCGGAGAGTCCCCTGTGCTACGGTGAAAACAGCAGTAGGCGGCAATGAACTCGGCTTCTACTGTTATTTCTGACGGGTGCTGTGGCGTTGATGGAGACGTTCACGTGAACATCTGCGAGAGCCACACATCGCTGGCGCGACGCTGGCTCTCGCCGCATCGAGGTGTATCTAAAGACAGACTCACGCCGTATGTCAGATCGTTTCAGCTCTGTCGGGAAGTGTTCCGCAGACCGGGGGAAGAAGCGCTCAAAACCATCCTCAAAACTGCGCCATGACTCACCAACAATCTCCGCCACAAGAGCGCTAAAGAAAGCTGCGGTCTAACTCTGTGACTCTCCAAGCAACCCGAGACGGTCCCCGACGACGTTGCTAGATAATCTTGAGAAGGAAGTGGTTTAGATGGCTCAACGAGAAGGTGTGTCGTTTATACACTCAGTTGCTGCTCAGAAAGTATGCTCTTGAGCAGCCGTTTGCTCTTCCGTGATGGGAGCCGAATTCTGACTACTCCGGTTTGAAAGCTCAGCCACACAGAGTATCATGGATAATCTGTTGCTCGTGTTTGACGCCACCTGTTCGGATAATCTTGTGAAAGCCTGCTACACTCGTCAGCGCAGCAGCTCGTAACAATCTGCTAGATGCTTGGCCGCATGGAGGAATCTGATCCACAAGGGGTGAGTTACTGAGGGCTGCCGAACCGGCAGCCCTTATCGGCCGGTCGCAGCGGTCGTGAGCCATAGGTCGTCCATATTTAATTAATACGAGATATATTTACATTAAACTATACTTAGTAGTACTAAAACGAGAGAACGTACGATTCAAAACCTGATGGTGCTACTGTCGAGCGCTAAGCATCGTCCGTTAGTGCTATTTTGTCCGTGTAGCTGGCGTGAAAGCGTTGAATCTGGCAGAAAACGAAGCTGCTGCGTATTACTGAGAGGATTAACTAAAAATAAATGATCCTACACGGGTTGTGCTATCTGAACAACCTCTAAAAAATATGAAGCCGGGAAGCCGCACTTCATCGGTCAACCGATTACATATCAATAAGTAGACCTCAATCGGCCCGACTGCCTGCTCAAAAATTTGAGAGACTGGACTGCCCGACTCGTCAGAGATAGTGCTGACATATATCTGATATACTACCGTCAGTCGGTGCGTCTCCAGCCATCCAGTCAGCAAGTTCTTCGGAGTCAGCGAAGTGACTCTGTCGAGTGAACCAGTTATTTCTCGTGCGCTGCCATACTTGATTGACTGCCTCCGAGGTTCCGTCGAATCCTGATGCGAACTTCATGCGGAATCGTTTGTCAAGTTGTGTCAGGTCAGGCGGGTTGGTCGTGTTCATCGCCTCCTGAAGTGGGTGAGCAGTATCGTCGTCTACCTGATATCCAAAT
>NZ_NHNZ01000041.1:0-108319 GCF_002727095.1 Halorubrum sp. C191
AGCGGGGCAGGTGGGGAGGTGGATAGTCCAATTCGACTACCCATCACCACATTACTGCCAACATATTGTAACAGTTCGGGACGCTCAAACGTGGATTTGAACGACTCTCGATTTACGCGATAGACCCTGTCTAAGACGCTCTTCGTTCCGATACACGCCTCCCCCTGTTGAGTACACACCGCTTGGGAACGCCGACAGTAAATACCCGAACTGACTCAAACTCCACAGTTACTGTGGCTGAACAGGCTCATCGGACTCGTAACACTCAGCAAAAATCCGCGTTTCACCGTTGACCTCGTACTCCAGTAGCACCGCTCCTGTCTGAATAACCGCCTCACAGAATGGGCACACACCGATCTGAGACGCTGTGTCTGACATAGGGGGAAGAACTTGGAGCGTGCGACAATCCTCCAAGTTCCACGTGTGTATCCTCATTCAACATTTAAAATTCTCAGGGAAGCACGGTGAAACTGGTAGACGGAGCGAAGCCACAGAGTTGGCAGAACTGCCCACCTTACGTCGCAGGAGAGACGCTACGACATTTCAAAATTTACGTTGGTTATCTCGAAACGTGCCCCACCCTCAGAACCTTCTGTGATGCTGATGTCCCACCCGTGGGCTTCGGCAACTTCCTTGACAATCGAGAGTCCAAATCCAGTACCCTCGTCGATAGTCGTGTGTCCTGCCTCAAACACATCATCTCGACTATCCTCAGGTATCCCAGAGCCGTCGTCTTCAACATAGAACCCACCCTCAAACTCACCGACCGTGACTGTAACATCCTGACTCGTATGCTCAACTGCATTCCGCATTAGGTTCTCGAAGAGTTGTGAAGTCCGACTCGGGTCAGCTCGAATAGTACGACTGGTTTTCATCTGGAGCGTTGCGTCGCCCGTCTCAACACTTTGCCAGCAGTTGTTAGGGAGTTCAGCGAGACTGACTGACTCCATACTCTCGGTATCGTCGCCGACACGGGACAACTGGAGAAGGTCATCAATCAGGTCAGACATCCGTGTCAGTGACTGGTCAATAGTGTCGATTCGGTCGCTCTCACATTCTTCACGGAGGAGTTCTACGTTCCCTTCCGCGACGTTGAGTGGATTGCGAAGGTCGTGGCTGACGATGCTTGCGAACTCATCAAGCCGTCTATTTTGTCGCTTTAGCTCTCGTTCTCGCTCTTTTTGTCTGGAAACGTCCCGCAATATTCCGACAGAGCCATCAAATTTGTCCCCCTCGTACGGGAGTGCGGTCATATGGTCTTCGCACGGGATTGACTCACCGCTCTTAGGCTGAATCTCCGTCTCAAAATACACGCTATCTGGCTCATCAGATGACAAGACTCGTCTGAGATTGTTCAGTCCCTGTTCTACCGCCTGCTCGTCTTTAATCACTGAGACACCATTTCCTAACAGCTCCTGCCTCTCGTAGCCAAACGTCTCAGTAAATGCGTCGTTGACGAAATCGAACTGACCCTCCTCGTCAAGGACGTATACGGGGTCTTTCAGCACCTCAATAAGTGCTTGGTAACGGCTGAGTTGTTCCTCGGATTCAGCCTCATCAGAAACGTCTTGGACGACACAAATCGTCATCTCCTGTTCCGTGGTGGATACGACACAGTCCTGAACGAATGTCTCTCCGCCAGCACGGAGACCAGTCGTCCGCCCACGCCAGTAGCCGACCTTGTCGACAGTCGGAAGAACCTCGCTACGAATATGCTCAGCCTCGCACTCTGGGTATAATTTTGCCCAGTGTTTGCCAATTAGTTCGGAAGGACGAGTGTCGTAAACGTCGGCATATGCTTGGTTGACAGCGGTATGGTAGCCATCCGAATCAATAATGCCGATTCCTTCACGAGCTGTCTCAACCGCTTCGATTAGTTGCTGGCGTTGTCGCTCCGCACGTGTTCGCTCAACGAGCGTTTTGATACGCTCGGCAAGCACACAGAAGTGGTCTGTGCCACTCTCCTTCTGCATATAGTCGGTTGCCCCAGCCGAAATGGCGTCGCTGGCAACCTCCTCAGACCCCTTTCCTGTGTACAGAATGAACGGGAGCTCAGGGTAGTCTTCTCGAACGGCTTTGAGGAACTCAATTCCATCTTGACGAGGCATATCGTAATCCGAAATAACACAATCAAACGTCGAATCAGCAAGGCGAGTTAGACCGTCACTTGTACTACCTGCGGTCTCGATCTCAAATCGCTCATCCTCACGCTCAAGGAAGGCGGTAGCCATCTCAGCAAAATCAATCTCATCATCGACGTGAAGGATACGAATGGGGTCGCTTGTTTCAACCCCCTTTCTTTTCATACACAGACATTATACGCCAAGTTGTTTAAGAGTTAGCTGTCAGATATTGTAAGATAAATCCGATACTGACAGATTATACGATATTTGATATTCCTAGATATCAACGTATATTTCATAGGCGATTGTACAACCACGCAATCAAATACATATGAAAGTCAAAGTTACTGGGTCAGTGATGTTTCAATCGCATATTCTTCAGCCAACTCAACGACATCGTAGACGTGAATCCCAGACTTGAACCATAGTACGCGGTCGTCCATCCCCTCAAACTCATCCGATGAGCAGTCCAATCGCTTGGAGACGGCGATAATGAGATTATCACGGTCAGCCTCCCGTATCTTCCTCAACTTCTCATCGAGATACTCAGGCGTCCAAAAGCCGACGATCTCGAACACCACCCGCCGTCCATCAGGATGTTCGATAGCGAAATCAGGGAGCATTACCTCCGCACCCAAGTCCAGCACGTCATCCTCTCGAACCAGCTCCCAGTCCGTGTTTGCCCGCTCCCATTTCTGGGCAAGTGTTCGTTCTACGTCCGAGTCAAACTCATCCTGTGCCGAGTAGTGCGAGGACAGTCCTTCTCTGTGGTCAAGCTCGAACGAAAGCGTGCGATTAGGTGAACCACCCTCATCATCGAGAATATCCGCCTCCATCTCCCAGCGGTCACACAACGGGAGTGCGGGCAGGAAGTTCGCCATCCGTATCCCGTACTTCCGTGATTTTGAAAAAAGAGATACTGCTCCATCCAGAATTGCCTCATACCCGTCAGCAACGTCCGTACTGGAGACGCGGTTGCCGTCGCTATCAATCGGATAGATGCGGTGTATAAGTCCAAACAATTTTACATAACTAAAAACAGTTGCAAACGAGTCCCAGACCCGTATTCGCATCTCGGTCGCATCGTAGAGGACGGCTTGTGCCAGAGCCAGATTGTACCGCGTGAGAAGCCAGTCAACCGTGATGGTGTCCTCAGCGTAGGACTCCTCGCTATCGCCTGTGAGTCGCGTCGTCGTTGATGAGCCGTCCGTCTCCTCGTATCCATCAGAAACACGGTGTCCAAATTGGACGAGACGTTTGTTCTCCTCCAAGTCCGCGTACATCCCCCGATAGCACTCTTCGAGGGTGATACCTAGTTGGTCAGCAACGGAACTGTACACTTCTAGCTTCTGTGTGTCTTCACCGAGCGTCGGCTGGCGGACAATCGGATACGAGTCGTTTGCCTTCTCGAAAAGCTCTTTTCGAATTTCTTGCGGGTCAACTGGAGCAACCGTCTCAAACTCACACTCGTCTTTCAGCAGTTTTGCCAGCCCTTGGACAATTTTGTAGTCGGTATCCGAAACCGTGAGCTGGTCAATCGTATCCTCCAGTTCTCCTTTCGATTCACCAAGATGCTCGTCGAAAATCTTGATGAGTTTCTCGGCTGTCTCTCGATACTGTTGCTCGTCAGTATCGATGAACAGCGGGGTAATGCTGTCTTCGTCCGTACGTGAGCGTGCGAGGTCAGCTGTTAACATCTGAGGTCACACCCCCTTCCGACGCTGTTCGGAAACGTAGGTCTCCATCGTGTCCTCTGCGATAATTTCGTACAGGCGAGCTGGCTTTTGGTTATCTGTCGGACGGAGAATCCGACCCAACCGTTGTGCGTACTGCCGTTTCGAGGCACTCCCAGATAATATAATGCCCACGTTCGCAGACGGAACGTCGATACCTTCATCCAAGACCTGTGACGTAGCCAGCATCGAGTATTCGCCCGTCCGAAACCGCTCCAGAATTTCCGTTCGCTCGTCAGTCTCAGTCTGGTGTGTGATACACGGGACGACGAACTCTTGGGAGATGTCGTAGGCGAACTCGTTGTTGGCGGTGAAGATGATAGTACGGTCGTCGTAGTGTCGTTTTAAGAGGTTGTCGAGCGTGTCAAGCTTCTTGTCGGCAGTACGAGCGATGTTTTCCGCTCGTTGCTTGGCGATGAGAGCCCGTCGCCCCTGTGGGTCATACGAAGTCCGCTTGAGGAACTCAGCATACCCGTTTTCTTTCCAGAGGTCAAAATCGTGGCTGTCCACGTAGTCACGGTAAATCCCGTACTCTTCATCATACTGTTCCCGCTCGTCTTCTGTTAGCTCTACCCCGAGATGGATGGTCTCATACTCGCTGAGGTACTCGCCAGCAAGCTCGTCAACTTCTTCTCGATAGACGACAGTACCGAGTAGGTTTTCCAACTCCTCGTGTTTGCCGTCAGCACGCTCATAGGTGGCTGTGAGTCCGAGCCGATACGGGGCAATCGTCATCTCAGGGATCTGCTGGTAGGTCGGAGCTGGTAGGTGGTGTACCTCGTCGACCACAAGGAGTCCAAACTTGTCGCCGTATTCGTCGATATAGCGGTAGGCGGAGTCATAGGTCGTAACCGTGATGTTTGTGATATTGTGGCTTCCGCCACCGAGAACACCGACCCCATCAGGGAGTTGGTCGCCGAACGCGTTGGTGAGCGTCGCGTGCCACTGGTTCATCAAGTCGATGGTGGGCACAACAACAAGCGTACTCACACCTGCGTCAGCAACCGCTTGTACAGCGAGAAACGTCTTTCCGCTTCCAGTCGGGAGAACAACGCTTCCCTGACGGTCGTTGTCCTGCCACGCTGAGAGGGCTTCCTGCTGATAGTCCCGCGGTTCGATAGCAACCGAGGGAGTGAGATGAAGCTCTGAGTACGCACGGGCATCATCTTCAACATCGGCTACAGTCGCTGTGGATGGTTCAGTCGTTGCTTGCTCGTTGGGGTCAGCCAGCCAGTCACAGATGTCGCAGTAGTGTTGTGCCCGTGCCCGATACTCATCGACACGCTCGTCCCACTCAGCATACGGCACAGCATCAGGAGCGTCTTCAAGCAGAATCGTGCCGTCATCAAAGGCGAGACGCATTCAACCCTGTCTATGTGGGTAGGATACTTGTCTGTGCTGGGGTAGGCACGTCGACAGGGGAGTTACGTTGAGAGGTCGTTAGCTATTGAGCGAAGTTCACTCTTAGTCGGATGACTTCCAATCTCGACGGTCTCATCCCCAGCCCAAAACCGAAACTGGTGATGGTCAACGTCGAAGTGAAGTCCACACGAAACGGTGGGGTCTGCCTGCTCGTAGTCGGACTTGCTCACAGTTTCGCCCGCTTGGAGTGTTTCAAGCAGGTACTCAGCGACGTGTGGACGTTGCTTCATCGCTAAGATATGGTCGCTTGCGACGTGTTTGAGTACCTCTTCACCCGTCCCATATCCTTCTCCGACGAGATAGAACTCACCGCTGAACTCGTATGATTCGACTCGGATGCTGAGAGCATACGTATGGCTCATATGCTACCATCATCGTTTCAGGTCACAAATATTACGCCCACGTCTGTTGTAGAGACGCGTAATGAGCCACGAGTGTGACGACTGTGGAGAAGAGTTTGAGACACTTTCTCGACTCCGTCTCCACGACTGTTCCACGGACACGAGTTTTGAGAGCAGTAGCCTAACTCATACTGACGAGAGAAAGCAGGAAGACGTTGAAGAGCATTCCAACGAGGAACGAATTGGAAAGCTAGACGACCTACTGGCGACGGTACGCGACGGAGACTCAACTGCCCTTCATCAGGCGATGGCGACGTACGAGACACGGTTGGCGTCGGCACACGAATCAGGAAACTCCGACAACTATCGGAACATCTCCAGAGCGTATCGAGAGGAACTGATTACCGTACTTGACGACGCAACACAGACGGAAGGATTTGTGTTTCTTGCGGAGTTTCTTGACGCATACCATCCAGAGACAGCCGACGACCTCCCGCACGTTACGACAGTCCTCCAGAACGTCTCCAGTCGCTATCTCATCCGTACCCGATTATCAGACGGTATTGAAGCCGTCCCCGTTCCGATATTAGAGTTCTTCAGTTCGATTCTTAATCAGCTTGAGGAAGACGGATACGATTTCGTCAGAGAAGCACTCCACCCGTACGGCTGGGCAGTTGGGCATCCCGACCATTCGGTTGCGGACGATATCCACCAGCACGCCTCGTCGAGTCTCCCGCTCGTGAATGCGATGCTCGAACACGCGTTCTATGCCGACCAGCATTCAGCCGTAGAACTGCTAGAAAAACTGGTTAATGACGAGTCGGTTCAACAGACACTCCCATATCGGTCTGGTAAGATTTCGGGAACACGATACCTGCTGGATGCACCTGCGGGGGCAGTCAGCGACTTCGAACCAACGATACCGCGATATTGGGAGTGGCAGGAGGAGTTGGATTACGAATTTAAACTGGATGACGACGTAGAGCAACGGATTCGACAGCTCGTCGCAGAACACGGAATTGACGACGACCTCTCTAACGACTGGGAAATTGCTGACCTAACTCTGTGATATTAAAGATACTCAACGGGGGATAGAGGAACTATTTCGATAATATTTAGCAGTTTGAGCTTTCAGTACTCGCGTATGGTTGACCTGATAATCAAATCTGGCGTACAGGACGCACTCTCCGAGCATCCAATCTCGTCGGATTTCTACGAGGCTCTTGACGGGGAGGTCGCAGAACTGCTGGAGGACGCCTCTCGACGTGCTGAGGAAAATGACCGAAGTACGGTGATGCCACAGGACTTGTAGGATTCAACGCGGTCTAACACTATACTCTCAACACAGAGCCGACAGCAAGGCTACTCGCAGTCGCTTTTTATTTGTTTCAACACGAACTACCTGCCTGTCGGTATCACGAGGAGACGGGTAGTAATCATAGCGTCCACGGGGGTGACCTCAAATACACTCGGATTCGTAGATCGTTGTTCCAGAAGACTTCTCACACGCGAATGAATTCCATCTAATACGATGAGGGGACAGCTTGAATCCGTTTCACAAGAATTATCTTATAATCGTTTAGATTGAAGCTGTGTTCAGATGGTTTCAATCCAAGGACTTCGCGGTTCAACTCATCATCCTCGCAGTAGTTTTTGACCCGCTCGGATTCATCGCTGGGTATACAATTGCCCCCTCGGTTGGTATTACCCCTCTTTACGGCGGGATAGCTGGATTACTCGCAGGAAGCTTTGTACTGTCGCTTCACGTACTTTACACGGTGATGGGTCGGTGAGGCGTACAGGGAAACACGGGCTATTCGATATGAGACCAACAAACAGCAGGGTGAGCAGTTTACTCTTCTGCGTATATTAACGTCCGCTGGCACTGAGGGCAGACATATGGAACTGGTGTGAGGCTTCCCGACATCAGTTGGTCGAGAAAGCCCTCTTCGATTGGAACTATTGACGGCTGTCCGTGACTTTCGTTCAGCTTCATCCGCTCTAATGACTCGTCACAGTCTGGGCACTGTTTCTCAGAGGGCATACAGGTAGAAAGCAGGACTCGTTCCAATAATGGCTACGGTTGTGGTGCTTCCGCAACTTGCTATGTCTCCACGCTGTGTGTCTCAGTACGTACGTTCGTTATGATGAGCGACTCAGACCCAATAGTTTGAAATGAATCCTTGGAAACGGCTCTGTGGTACTTTCTCAAGTCATATAAACCGAAACCCACCACAGTCTCATAACACGGGGATAATACGGGGATAATACGGGGAACTATATCAGTAGTATCTATACTACTCCACTACGGGTACGTAGTTCAGTCTGGAAGAACAGCCAGCATCGACGGTGATGACGGTCGGGGAATCCTTCGGGATTCTTCTGTTGATTTGCGTCATCGCCCGAGACGCTGGAAAGCCCTTGGTTCAAGTCCAAGCGTGCCCATACCGCTTCCCTCCTGCGTTATCGTATCAGTAGAACTGGCTTAACCAACATACTGCCGATAGTCCCGATATTGTTGGTTAATACTGTGGTCGGTAGGAGGAGTTGAGCCGTTCCCTAGTGGTGTTCTCCAGAGGTTACGGAACTACTGGAGGATACTTCCCGACGTACTTCAGGACGACGCAGGAGCGAACACGGGAGACGAGCGTGATTCACTCATCTACAGGGTGGAGGTGGATAACGAACCCCACGATTTTCGCTGGAGAGATTTGCGACCACTCTAAGCTATTCCTGCTGATACTCTCGAACTTTTTGCCACGCGTACGGAGTGGTACGCCAAACCGTGATGTCTGACCCACCGCTAATGCGTTGACTGCCGACTTCTTCTATTAGCTCGTGCTGTCGCAACGAGTGGAGAGTACCTTGGTCAATATCTACGTCGCGGAACAACCACGTCTCTGTTGGTGGAGGTAAGGTGCTGAGTTCACCCAGATTGTTGCGGATGTACAGCGACGCAAGTTGTCCCATTATAATTTCGAACGTGTTCCTGCGTGTAGTAGATTTCTACTGGCGTCAGCCGATACATTACCTTGATTAACCGAGAGGAGGAAGGAGACTCTATGTCTTCAGAAGCCGAGATTCATTTTGAGTTATATCGGCATCTTATGAACGCCATAGAGGAAGGGGCGTCACACTACGGTATCACGTACACGAACGTCGAACCTGAGCAGAGTTTGGAAGGCGGGTACGCCGACCTCGTCGTGGAAACCGAGAGAGGAGACCCGTTCTTCATTATCGAAGCCAAGCGAGAGCCTGTGGACGACCCTGACCGTGGTATCGACCCATACTCCACGCAAGTCATAGACCAAGCTTCACGGTACGCAACCCGTCTCGGAGCTCCGTACTTCGCAACCTACAACGGTCGAAAACTCGTCCTCTTCAAGACGTTCGAACGGGGTGTCTCTCTTCTTGACCGTAAGTCCCGAGACTATGAGGTTGAGGATATCTCGGAGTTCGCAGGTGCGTTGCTTGGTGAGGTAGCAGGCGTCGACAACGACGAGGTCGAATGGAATCCTCACTCGGACACGTTCATCAGCCGACTCGACTCATTCCATTCTCTTCTTCAGGATGAGTTCAGAGACAGCTTAGAGTCCAAGTTGGACGACGATTCGTTTGTCTCGGAGTACGAGGAGTGGATCGGTGACCAAGGGTGGACTGAGGACTACGAGGACGACCCTGAGGAAGTTCACACCGCGTACACGTCACAGGCTTCGTATCTCTTTATGAACAAGCTCGTCTTCCTGAAGCTACTGGAAGACGCGGACGCGTACGTTGATGTTCCTGATGTTGACCTCGGCGACTTAGCCGAACCAGAGGCTCGACGACAGGCGTTTGATGACCTGATGGAGAACGTCGACTTCGAGGCTATCTACGAGCAGGAGGAGATTTTCGACAGTCTGCCCCTCACAGAAAAGGCACAAGAGGAGGTTAACCTTCTCACTGATGAACTGGAATCCTACGACTTAGACGACCAGTTCGATTACGACGTTATCGGGCAGATATACAAGGAGATTATTCCTGCTGAGGAACGGCACGACCTCGGTCAGTACTACACCCCGCCACGTGTAGTCGACCTCATCACTCGCCTCACTATTGACGACGAGACTGACGACGTGCTTGACCCTGCGTGTGGTTCTGGAGGCTTCCTTGTGGGAGCATACAACCGACTGAGTAGCTTGGGAGTGGACGACCACGAAGACATCCTCTCGCAGGTACACGGTATCGACATCAACCGTTTCCCTGCTCACCTCTCAGCAATCAACCTTGCCGTTCAAGACCTCAGCACCGAGACACACAACACGAATATCGAGGTTACAGACTTCTTCAACGTCATTCACGGACAGGACCGCGTAACTGTTGATAGAGCTTCGGTGGGAGACGATGAGGACGACGATGGTTCGTATGAAGTGGATTTCCCGCCGATCGTTGATGCTGTCGTAGCTAATCCTCCGTACATTCGCTCAGGTCAGATTGACGACGTTGAGAACGCTGGAAGTCACCTCGAAGGTCTCGGCTATGAGTTGGACGGAAATTCCGACATCTACTGCTACTTCTTCACGCACGCCTACGAGTTCCTTGAGGAAGAAGGGAAGATGGGCTTCCTCACGTCGAACAGGTGGCTTTCTGCTGATTACGGTGAGGAGCTTCAAGAGTTCCTGTTCGACAATTTCAAAATCCATTCTGTTATCGACTTCCGTCAGCAGATGTTCGAAATCCCGCTCATCTCTACCTGTATTACTATCTTAGAGAAATGCAACGACCCAGAGGAGCGAAGAGAGAACCGCACCAATCTCGTCCATATCAAAGACCGATTTGACGACCTCGAAGAGCTGGTGGACGTAGTCCGTGACGACGACCAAGAATTTGGGACGATGAACATCAACTCCCGATTCCGTCGAGCGACCTTCCGTCAGGATACTCTGCGGGATATGGAGAGGTGGGATAGATACCTGTTCGGTCCGAAAATCTACTTCGAACTCCTCTCCGAATACGAAGACCAACTTTGCTCGGTTGACGACCTTGCGGACGTGTCGCGTGGATTCACGTCAGGAGATAACGACTACTTCTATTTCCAAGAGCAGAACGAGTACGAGGAATGGGGTATCGAAGAGGAATTTATCTCCCCGCTACTCAAGCATATCTCCCCGACTGAGTACATCGACCTCAAGGAAGAAGACCCGACGTGGTACTACCTCGATGCGACTGAGTATGTCGAGGATGTGCTGGATGCTCAGACAGGGTTCGAAGACCGTGACGATGCGGAAGTGGTGAAAGAACAACTCGAAGAAGACGGGTACGACGGTGTCATAGCGTACTTGGAACACGGTGAGAATCAAGACCTGAACGACGCGGATGAAAGCCCGACCGTGATGCAGAAAGGACGTGTGTGGTTCGATATCGGTGAACCTGACAAACCTCCACTCATCCTCGCTAAAGAGTACTGGCGGGACGCACGTGTCCTCCGTAACACCTCTGGAATCGCACTCGACCAGCGAAACTACCCTGTCGAACCACACGACGGTATCGACCACTTGGTTCTGCTTGGCGTCCTGAACTCCTCTCTGATGGCTATGATTCGGGAGATGGAAGGACGCGAACAACAAGGTATGGCGATGAACCGTAACGAGCTGACGGTTGGGGACGCTGAGGATATGCGAATACCCGATATCCGCGACTTTTCAGAAGGAGAGGCAGACTCAATTCGCTCAGCAATATCCGAGTGGCTGGAGGAAGAACGCGAGGCTTCCGAAGACGAACAAGACGAGTTCAAGCAGAAGCTGGACAGAGCCGTCCTTCCCGCCATAGGGTTCGGTGAAGACGAAGATGGTGAGTTGGACGAGGAATTACTCGATGAACGTGTTGAAGAGATTCAACAGGCGGTTGAGGATCTACTTGAGCGTCGTGAGCAAGGAGCAGGACTCGAAACGGAGGTTCTGATTGGCGACGAGCGTGAGGAAGAAGAAGAGGTGGACGAGTTCGACCTTGCAGGTGCTACTCGAATCAGCGACGGTGGACAATCAAGCATCAGCGACTGGTAAGGATATAGTATTTCGTGTCGAGGTTAGAGTGACCAGCGTTCAATCAACTCGTTCGTTAACTCTCTCGTGCGTTCATCAATATGCTCGCTTGTCCAGTCGTCGTACCTCAATACCTCCTCGGCAATCTTCACGTCTGAGCCGTCGTACGTCCGCTTCTTCGATGCGAACGATGTCTCATCAATCGACGCGTGGTCACCGTCGAGTAACAGCGTGAGGTTACCGATGAGGTTCTTTTGCTGTTCGAAGCGGTCGTCGTCCAACTTCTCACGCCATTCTCGATACTCAGGCTTCTCGTACGTCCTGCGAGGGGCGATATGCTCAACGTGGAGATTGTCTAGTTCCATCCGCCACGGACCACGTCGCTCCTCCTCGATGCTAACGAGGGTAAGGGTGGTTCGGAACTTCCACGAACCAAAGACGCTCATCCCGTTCGCCTTCAGGTACTCCTCTATCTCACCGTCGGTCGGCGTGTATTCTCTGACAGCCTCGCGGAGCGTGTCCCGAATCTCGTTCTCGTCCTCTGTCTGTCGAACCTCCGCGGACGTACTGTAGATAGCATCCCGAGCATCTGCGGACGAAGTAGAACTCAACCGCATCCGCATCGCCAGAATCGAAGCGAGTCTGAAATTCTCTTTCAACAGGATGTCTCTGTCGATGTTATTGTAGATGGCGAGTGAGAGAGCTTCTGAGTGCGTAGAGGCGGAGTTGAGGTACTGCAGGTGGCGGATAGCGTCGTCAGGGATATCGTGTCCGTCAACCTCGTAGCTGTCACTGGTGAGCTGTAGGTAGATGTCGACTTGGTGTTTGAACCACTGCACGAAGTCGTACACGTCATCGTAGTTCTCCAGAACCTTCTCGAAGTAGCGGTACAGTTCGCTCTTGTCTATCTGGCGTGGAGTGGGCACGTCGGAGTTGATGAGTATTTGCGTCATCGGACGGCGAATACGGAGACGTTGCTGGAATCTCGGACCGCCCAAATTCTCTTCGAGAAGCTGGTAGGTGTAGTCCCACTTGCGAGTGATTTCGTGAGCTTTCTCCACGTCGTCTATGTCGTTAGCTTCGCCGTGGATTCGAGCCTTCGCAAGAATCTGTGGTGAGACATCCTTTCCACGTTCGTTCTGAGACTGGAAGATCGCGTACGCAAGGCTGGAGTCCGTCGCCTTCGTTTCGACCACTTTCAGGTAATCGCAGATGTCGTTGAGCAGGTCTCCTATTCCCTCTTCGCTGAGTCCGCTAACCTCACCGACGTAGTAATCGTACGCGTTCCGCACACGCCCGTTTGCCTCTTCAATATCACCTTGCCATAGCTTGTCGAACTCTTCCTTCGCGTCCTCGTCTGCAAGCTTAACCTTCGTCTCAGGACTCCCGCCCCTGTTCACCTCCAGAATATCCTTCATCCGCACGTCGTTCAACCCACCATCCTCGTCGACCTCAAAGTCGCCCACGTCACGAATCGCCATCGCAAGAATCGAGATAGTTACTATCCGCTGTTGACCGTCTACAATCTCATACGTTCGTCCCGCGTCCTTCTCAAGCAGAATGATATTACCGAGGTAGTGCTGGTCAACTTGGTCACCGATGCGGTTTACGTCAGTCCACAGGTCTCGCCAGTGCTTCTTTTTCCACTCGTACCCCCGCTGGTACTCGGGAACGGCAAAGACAGCACCTCTCTTGTCTCCGAGAAGGTCTCTGACCTTCTTGTAACGTGCCCGCATAGTGCCAACACACGAGCGGGCGTATTATAAAATCAGGATGTGTAAACGGGTTGTTCTCTGCCACAGTACTTGTGGAGTCTCGGTATCGGGTGTTCACTCGTAGACTCTCTCTCCTGTTAATATTGCGTCAGCTCGGTACGAGGATTCTCGTCTGTACGGAGCTGTTGAACGGCTAAGATAACTGCCTACGCACTAATTCAATATATTCGTCCTTGAGGCGGTGCGTAGAGTGCTGTGTGTCGACATTCTCCTCGTCGGTCGTTCGAAAATTTGCATCTGTCATATAATTTGGATATCTGGAATTTTTTCTTCGGACAGCATTCATCCCTTGCCGATTTAATTCTACACCGTAGTCCTCGTTCAAACGCTGACGTACCTCCTTTCCGCGTAGGGTCTCACCATCTGCGTCAGCCAATACTTTGAGTACCGCTTGCTGATTCTCAGTCAACGACGACAACTCGTTTTCACTAACATTTTCAGCCATATCTTAGCCTCAAATCCGCTTAGTTACTCAATCTTTCCTAATTTGTATGATAACTTCACATACTAATCGTATCCACAACTACTGTGGCTAATTCTTCTTTCTCTTCGTGGGCGTCCGACATAAGTCTCGCACCAAGACGTGTTATTCCTGATGACGATGCCTCAGGTGTTCCTCCACTATCGAGTCAACAAAAGCGAGAGTGATGAGTCCGAGTATTAGAGCTATGAATCCGAAGAGGAGCGGTGGAATTGTACTAAACACCACAGAGTGCTGGGCGACCAGACCGATGCCGAACCCACCGAGGATAAAGAGGGGTGTAAGGACGATTACGAGCCTCCTCGCCACTCGTGGACGATGCCACTCAGCATAGTCCGTGGACAGTAATCGAGAACTGAGCCTGTCTATGAGCGTGGGCATTCCTCAGTTGGATGATTGTGGGTGCGGGTTATTATAACTACGTTCAGACTGTCATTAACCTCGTCTCACGACGTTCTGCCTTCCTGTTGAAGATTAGTCCTGAGAGTTCACCTGTGTATCAACCGTCTGAGCCTGTTTTAGACCAGTACAGGAAGACACCACCAGCAATAAGAACGATTCCAAGTATCAGGCTAAACACGCCATCAGGAAGCAGTTCATTAGGGAGCAGTTGCGAGAAGCCCATAATCGGGTCGACAAGAAGTGCTACGCCGATGATGAGGAGCAACAGAGGTAGTACGCTTCTGCTGATTTTCTGTAGAAGATCTACAGTCACAGCGAGGTGATACCCCTCCCTCGCATAATAAATTAATCCGATATACAGAGCAACTCCCGTAGGTGTGAGGAGGAGTCTTTTTACCGTTAAGCGTTGGCGAGCTACAGTCTCTGTAGAAGATGTGGAGTATCACTCGTAGACCCTGCCCCTCTTCTCATTTGTTTAGATATGAGACTTCTACTCATAAATGCCGTCCAAAAGTATGGAATATTATACAGGTTATGGGAAATTTTTATTATCTGACGGTCAAACTGTCGAATGTAGAATGCAAGGAATAAACGGAATGTCAAGACAGACAGCGTATCGAAACGAAGACGAATTGCTCACACATCGATTGGAGTTGCTACAGTCAGGGCTGGCAGTAGTCTCGGAATTAGAGGAGCAGACTGGAGACGATAGTTCTCCACAACTGGCACGGTCACATATAGCTCGGGCGGGTCAGAAGGTACGTACATATGGATTTAGCCAGTCGTTCTCAAAGGCAATTAGACTGGCAACCAGCGTAGCAGTCACGTACGGGTACGACGGTCTTGCTGAGGATGCTCGAAAACTCCTATCAGATGATTCGTGGCTTGAGTATAGCACAATAGAGAAGCAAGATGAGAATATCCACAGAGCGTGTGAGCTTGTAGTGGATGAGCCGTTTGCTGATGTATCTAGTCCAGACGAGCTCGTCCGACGTACGGAGAGCGTCTTGGATGAACTGGACTGCGAGGTTCGAACTGACTATGACGATGCGGGCTGGCTGTTCTTTGTTGATGTCGCTGATTCGGACTGTGCTGGTGTGGTAGAGATAGTACTCGACGAATTACGGTGGGAATCCAGCTTCTGTTACAGAGAGTCTGAGGATGGTTGTGGACAGTATGAAGCGTCCTACGTAGGAGAGTTCACGCGGTATACAATTCCGACCACAAAAGGTGAAGAAAATGAACTCTAAGTTTATTTCGCCAGCGTTTGACGAGTGGAAGTTTGAGAATCCCGAAGAGGGGTGCTATCGGTGGAAGCGAGAGGATGTCGTTGCTGACCTGAGTTCGTGGTCTGATGGGTGGAACGTCTGGATACGGGAGGACGACTCAGACAAAATATTTGATACAGGATTTGATAAACACGAAGGATTCCGATTCCTCCGCACTCAAATCAGGGCTGTTAACCTGATTCTTTTTGAGAGCCCCTCAAATCCCGATGGTGATTCACGATGACTCGAAGGGTCGCTCACCCAGACTCTTGGGAATTACAGCACGAGAGGGTACTTCTCTCAAATAAAGAACTAGAAGTTATCCAACGGACTCGCAATAACAGTTATGCCACAGTCGCTGACAATCTCGGAATCGAAGAGACAACTGTGGGGACATATCGGTATAGAGCAAACGAGAAATTAGACCAGCAGGTCAAAATAGCACGGCGATTACTCCGCGAGCAAGAAGCAGATCAACGCGAAGAGGGTCTTATCGAGATTGCTCGGGAGGCAGTTGAATGTCTCAGGAACAGGGGCATCGAAGTCGATTTCGAGGTACAACGCTAATCGGAGTTTCTCTATGATGAGTCACAGGACAGCACCGAAATATCACGACTGTATCTCACGGCATCGGCAGGCAACCAATTCGGTTCAGGCACGACTGGTGTACGAGAACGAGAGTTCAATTCTCTCTGTGCCTCTCGTCGAGAGGCGAATGATTACAGATGGACGATGCAAGAATCAATAAGTGAACGGATGTATGTGAATGCGAGGTGGACGAGGTCTCAGATAGCGTAATTGGCGGTGAAGTCACGGTGATTACGCTGGGAAATCACAGTAGGAGCAATTCGGTACACCTGACATCAGACTTCAGTTTTTCGGACGAGAGAGACAACGCAATATTCCGTGTAGTGTCTCTGAAGCTACAGTAACTGTGGCATAGCAGGTAGAGTAATCTTCAGATCAAACGCCACAAGAGTGGGCTGTCCGACTGTACGTCGTTATGATAGCCACACTAAGACTAATAACGGGGTCTTGATTTGGTTTCACCTATGAGACTTTCACCGACTCATACGTTTGTCGTGACTCTAGCCACTTCGTCGATTCTCCTCACAGCACTAGCTTTCGAGAGCCCAATATCAGCAATAGCCCTCAGTTGGTTCAGTACTACTACTATTATTATCACGACGCTGATCGCGTGAGAGATTGGTATATTACTATCAAATAATAGTAAGACCCGTGTGTTGAATTACTAAATTTTGATAGTAACGAAATTGGATAAAATATTTAATGAATGCCAAATGTAGTATATGATGGGTTTGGTTTGCCACCTTTTCCAACTTTTTCTACTGCTATTGAGAGACATCTCGCAAAAGTGGGGAATTAATTTAACATATTAATTCTAAGAAATAAGGTAGCGATGGCAAACCAAAACCAATCAGCCGATAGTAGTAGCGAGTTTAAAAATATACCAGATGAATTGAAACTGAAAGACAGCGGATGGTATCTCTACGATTTTGACTCTGAAAGCCCGAAGCAACCACTTAGTCCAGATGGAACTCCCGCAAGTTGGAGATCTGGTGACGACGGATGTGGTTTTCAGAGAGCTGTGAACGCGGTCAAGAAAGTTCCTCAGTTCGATACGATAGGGTATCGATTCACGACCGAAGACGACCTCTTTTACATCGATTTTGATGGGTGTTTTGAGCAGGAGTACAGGATTAAAACTACGAAGGAATGGTGTCCAGACATAGAGCGATTAGCTGAATCGACTTACTGTGAGTTTAGCTCTAGCGGGACTGGTGTTCACACTATTCTGAAAGGTAGTGTGCCTGACTGGTGGGAGCAGGCAGAGACGGGCGACGAACACGAGGGAATTGAGATATTTGACTCCCGACTGTGTATTTTCACTGGTGATGTGATTGGAACAGAGAGGATTCAACAGACAGAGGAATTTCCCGTTGACTTCAACACACTACTCCTCCGACTGTATCAAGAAGTCGAGAACAAAGCACCTGATGCGATTGAACGGACTGCTGAGGAGAGAGCGACGACAGAGGTTGTTGAAAAGTACGAAGGAGATGTTTTTGATGCACTTGACAAACTTGATCCACACGAGATTGAGTCAGTCATCTGGTCTGAGTACCAACAGAACAGGAACGACACGTTTGAAGAATGGAATCCAGACTATCGACAGTCGAAGTCTGGCACATCACTCATCTATAACACGGAGACTGGGTCGTGGTTCGACTTCAAACATAACAACGACGGTCAGGACGAAGACAAACTGTTTGGCACACTCAAACTATTCTCCGCTGAACGAGGGAGGATTGACAGCCCAGAAGATGAACTCTCTGGGCAGGAGTGGGTGAACGCGTACAGAAACTTTAGAAACAAGTGTGAGGATGTAGGCGTCCAACTCCCGAAGCTGGATGAAGACAAGAGTCTCTCAGTCGGAGGGTCTCTGAGTTGGAAAGACATTAGAGAGCAGTATGCTGAAGCACACGACAAGACTGAAACTGGCAAGTGTGCGACGAACTCTGCCCGAAAACTATGTCGAGAGGACGACTGGCTGAAAATTCTAGGCGAGGATACCCTGATGTACTACGCTGATGGTGTCTTCAACCGAGATATCAACAAAGACATCTTCAAAAACAAAATCGTGGATGGGTTGGACTGGGAGTACAGCAGACAGCGGAAAGGCAGAATTTACGATATGATGATGAAACGGTGTAGCGTCAGCAGGGAGAGCGTCGGATGTGATGAGGGGATGGTTGTCACGCAGAATGGGACTCTCGATATTATCGAGGGCGAACTACACGAGTGGAGTCCTGAGTACAGAGCGACAAGGAAGCTTCCAGTTGAGTACGATCCCGATGTAGAAGCTCCTGACCGATTTCTTGAGTTCCTGAATGATGTGGTCGTCTCACAGCAGGACACACAGAAAATTCAGGAGTTTTTCGGGTACACGCTGATGCACTGGTCTCTTCCATATCACAAGGCTCTGTTCCTCGTCGGGGCAACCAACTCTGGTAAGTCAACCCTTCTTGACGCATTACAGCTCATTCACGATGAGAATACCATCTCCCATATCACACCACAGGAGATGACCGACAATCGATTTGACACGCAGATGCTTGAGAATGCGATGGTCAACATTCGGAATGATATCCCGTCAGAGACCGTCCAGAATGTTGGGCATCTCAAGGAGATTATCGCAGGTGATGATGTGAAGGTTGAGAAGAAGGGACAAGACCCGTATGAAATCGAACCCACCGTTAAGCACGCGTTTGCTGGTAATCAGCTCCCGTCTGCTTCAGTCGATGACGAAGCGTTCTATGAGCGGATTCTGTTGGTTGCACTCCCTCAGACAGTCCCGCGTGAAGAGCAAGACAAACAACTTCTCGACAAGATCAAACGAGAGAGGTCTCGTCTATTGAATTGGGCTATTGAAGGACTCCATCGACTGATGGAGCAAGGGGGCTTCACAGGTGATATGTCTACAAGTGAGACCGAGCAAATGTGGCAAAACTGGTCAAGTTCGGTGAAGAGATACATTCACGAGTGTCTCAGAGTTACGAAGGATGATGAGGACATCTTAGCCAAGGAACTAGTTATGGATGCCTTCAGGCTTTACACAGACACCCGAGGGATGCCAAGTGCAAGTCAAAAAACCCTCACACAAACGCTCACCTCTAAGACAGGCGTCAGTCACACATCATACGGTGGGACTGATGGCTCTGGGGAGTACACAGGTGTTGAACTGAATGAGACAGGCGAAGAGATATTTGCTGAAGTTGACCAAGATGACCCAGATGTTGAGAAGTTGGAACAGTTATTCGAGTAGTCGGCTCTCTTTTTACACCCTTCACATTCGGGTCTTGTTCCGACCGCCCGCCCCCGCACGCACGTGTGTATGTCTTCCTCCCCCTACTAGTGTGTAAATTACTTTACTATACTTACGTGGTAAACCGAACGTGTGTCGTCCGACCGCCCGCTCTGCGGGGGCAGGCGTACGGGAGAAGTGCCGAGTGCAGGGGGCGTAAAAAGAGAGAATTCACATCATTTTTTTGCCATATGAGTCAAATAGAATTCGTATGGAAAACTGGCAAGTCACAGTCCGCGATAGGAAAGTTATCCTAGAGAATCCACAGTATATTGAAGCATTCAGTATCCAAGATGCGATTGACTATTCCGCGTTTGGAATCCTACAAGCGAAAGCATCGAGCGACGTGGAGATCCCGCCTGAGGTGCAGGATGAAGTCTTTGAGAAAGCGAAGGAGACACGCAAACCAGAGTATCCTCGTCTCAGTTTCGACTAACGCACGCAACACAGCTCAGGAATAGGACGTTTCTTACAGGACTCACAATATCTATCTCGGGTATGAGGAGTCTCTATACGTGTTATATCCAACTCCCACAGGAGTCGCTCACAATTCGAATATTCGACGCTAGGTAAATGCGGAGTAACTCACAATCCAGATTGTCGGATTTGAGTAAGTCTCTCTGACGACAGAGATACACAGAGATGGAAGAAAATCGGGAATCAAACCAGTACATTCGTTTTCAAGATAGAATCTACAGACAAGCTCACCAATCGTCGTTTCTGAAGAGTTTGAATCAGAGAAACACTAGGGACACCTTACGACACACCACCTACGCAGAACGTGGGCTACGACACTTACTGAAAGCTCAATAGTAGCAGATCTAAGAAAGCAGTGATGACTTGGGGTGGATGGTGTGATGAGCAGACGTTCTACAACAACTACCTCGGTCGAATTCCTGATTCAATTGCG
Source organism: Halorubrum sp. C191 (assembly GCF_002727095.1). Taxonomy (NCBI): domain Archaea; kingdom Methanobacteriati; phylum Methanobacteriota; class Halobacteria; order Halobacteriales; family Haloferacaceae; genus Halorubrum; species Halorubrum sp. C191. The sequence goes on from NZ_NHNZ01000041.1 coordinate 20,362, forward strand.
GTCGATATGATGGCTGAAGCAGACCTGAACTAATTCAAACTCTTCCTTTCCCGTACATCCAGATATCTTTGGTCAGATCTAGTGCGAGGTCTTTGTGTTCGATGTATTCAGACAAGTATGAGTACAGCTGGTGAGTGTTACCCTCAGTCACCTCTACGGTTAGTTCTGTCTCCCAGAACTGCTCTTCTTCTTGTTCGTACTCTTTCTGCACCACCAGATATTCGTCTTTCATCAGCATCTGCCACACGTGATTTTTGATTTGAATCTGCATCATCTCCAGTAATGACCACAGTCCTTACAGTACGTCTTCGATGCAAGCGGGTCAACAGGCGATTTTGTTCGATTTGAACCGCATTTTGGACACGTCATATGTCAGATTAACTATCAGATCAAAATAAATGCTCGTATTTATCTTGAATATTTAGTGTTGGAACAGAAACAATATGATATGAAAGATCTTGAATCAGCACCTAGAGATGACCCACGTATCGAGGGGCACAGAATCTGTGTTAGCGATATTCTGTACAGTTTCTACTGGACTGATGAGACAGACCCGTTACAGCAACTGTACTACTGGGAACTGGAGATAGAGAAGGTCGAGAACGCTGTTGAGTACTATGAGAACAATCGAGACTACTACAAGCAATCTGATGACAAGGTGTACGATGTGGAGATGTTAGACGAAGCCGTGGAGGTCTGGAACGAGAACAAAGACAGATACGATTACGAGCCTGAATTTCCTTCTTAGCCTTGTCCTGACCAATCTTGGATATCGTATCCTTCGTCCTCAGCTATCACTAGGAGTTGCTTGATGTAGAACTCAAGAGCGTCAGTACGTTTCCGTAGATAGTCGTTCTCCTTCTCAAGCTCGTCGTTCCGATTCTGAAGAGATACGAGCTTGTTCTTGATGTCCTGTATCTCTTCTCGATTCTCTACTTCTGTGGGTGTCTTGAGGTCGTTCTGACGAACGTACTGGATACCGTCCGAGGATATTGTGTAGACGATTGTGTCTGGGATATCACCGTCATTTTCTCTCTCATCAACTTCGACAAGAGAGGTGGATTCCAGATTCTCGCAGACTCGACGAGCAACCCAATCACTGTAACCTAGCTCATCTTGAATCTCGGAGCGAGACCAGTACTTTTTGTGACGCCAGAAAAGGAACATCAAAGTCTCTTCCTCTTCTTCACCGAGTTCAATATCGAGATTAATTTCTACCTCATCAGAGAATCCATACTGCCAAGCATCAGACTCAGGTTCAGATCCAAAATCATCCATTTTCCAATCCATATTAAAACCGAACTCAACATCCGCCTAAAAGATTTCATCGTAGATACCGCAAAGATGCGACAATAAGTACAGTTCGTTACTATAAAATATTTAGTTTAGCGTTGCGTTAACTAAGCACAACGTCCTTGATTTCAATATCACTTTCAGTCACATTCTCACTCTCATCAGTATAATTCTGCTTCGCCATTTCAGCTAGCACAGGATTGCCATACGCTATTTCTGGATCTCCGTTTTGGATTAGTACCCAGATTGACCCAGCAAAGTCTGTATCTGCCATCATTCTGAATTACACGCTTTCTTCGCGTCAAGTTCCTGAATACAGCAAGAGTCGTCTATCCCAGTGACCTGTCTCTTACGAGCATTTATTCTTCCACCTCTGATTTGTACGCCTCCATTTCTTCTATTTTGTCAGCAGTCATCAACGTAGTTTCAAACTCTTTGATTGACTGTAGGTAGTACAGCGTCTATCCTGTATCCTTATCTTCCAATACTCTGTGAATCTCGTCTTCGTTGAACTCAGCTCCGTACTTGTGGCAGATGTACTTCGGTTCTTTCTCGGTTCGTTCTCTCCTACTGTTCCGCCCGTATTCAGGGCAGAGGTTCTCGATGTTCTTGCTGTAGCGTGACATCGTACTAACTAATTATCGCATTACCCTACTAATCTTATCAGCTATCATACAGGTAGGACAAAGAACATTTAGGTAATTAATCCGTATACTAACACGTGATGACATTTAGAACAACCATTTCGATTCAGGATGAGAAAGTTGCGGATATGTTCCGTAGAAGGCGTGATGAGCGGGATATGTCGTCTGGGGAGTATCTGCGGTTTCTGATGGAGGAAGCGACGGTCTCCCACACTCGCAACGAACTCATCGAGCAGACAGAACAGCTAAACGAACAACTCAGGCTAGTGATAAGTAAAGGTGATACAGATGAGCCGTGACTATGACACCGACGACTTCGACCGCATACGCGATTGGATAGCGGAGAATATGGAGAGCGACACACTCCGTGGAGACCTCAAACACGGGTTCTGGATTATTACCGCGGACGACCTCGTAATCACCAACGTGCGTGAGGACTACCGTATCTACACTTCTGCACGAGGTATCGGCGACCACCACACGGGCAAGGAGATTGGTGACGGTTTCGGGACAGTAGAGGAAGTGGTTGAAAAGCTCCGTAACCTTGCGGGTGGTTCACTGTGAGGTACGACGCGATGATTTGCGAGGAGTGTATGGTCAAACACCCAGTCGAAGCAGGCGACGTGGAATTCAATTACTGTCCTCTGTGTGGAAGCGAACTGTATGGGTACGTTAATTCAGGAGTGAAGATAGAGACCGAAGACCGTGACGAAGCGGGTGATGCGGAATGAAGCACGACGAGAGACCTATCCAGCTCTACGCGGTCGTGGTGGTCGTCTACTACTCGGACGACGACGAACCTGCAACAGACATCCGTTGCCTCCGTACCTCCAAGAAAAAAGCGAAGAAGGAAGCAGAGGAGTTCGAGAAGTTGTGGGAGCGGGCGGACACAGACCCTACGTTCCAATTCTGCTCCTGCGAGGTCGCGGAGCTGAACATCCATCCTCAGCAGATACGAGAAGCGGACAGGATGGATGAGGAATTGGAAGAGCTTGCACGTGGTGAGCCAAGCGAGGCTGGTGATGGCGATGAGTAGTGAAGACGCCTACACCCCTGCTGATACGCCTGCCTGCCCGTTCTGTGATTCTGACGAGACAATCCAAGTCAGACCAGATATCGCACGTTGCTCGAATCCTCCTTGCAGATGCGAGCGATTTTGGCTTGACGATTCAAACGAGGGTGGTGGTAATCCTGATCCGTTCAGAGATATAGTACAGATAATCGGATGGAATAAAGAGGTTGTAGAGGATATGGCAGAAGTTGCTTTCGGAGATTCCGCAGATGGAGCGGGGTGATGGAGGATGAACGTCTACGTGGTACTTGAGCGGAAGCAGGCTGTCAACGACGGAGAGATAGAGGACGTGTGGCAGGAGTTCACCGTGTACGAGCAGGAGGAACACGCCCGCACACACGTTGAGAACGTCGAAGCGATGTCTATGGATATCGACGTTCAGATGCTTGAGAAACCGCTTTGGTCGGACTCAGCTGATAACTCTCATATTAATTGACGAGTTCACTCATCTAATGGCGGAGTTCGAGGCTTTTGGAACGACACACATAGACCGATCCAGCAAGGTAGCCGAAAAGTTGAGTGAGTACTGCTCGCTGAATATGTTCATCGAGCCAGAAGAGAGCGAGCAAGACCAGACTTACGAATGGTGACTGAGATAGTCGACGTTAACAGCAGGTGGGACAGAGATGAATGAAACTGATGACGAGGAGTTTCAGACGCTTGTAGATTCGATAGACGAGAATACACTCCGTGGAGATTATTTTGGAGGTGGCGTATTCCTACTGTTCGACGAGACGTACACTATCGACTGTAATGGCAACGGGGAGTATCGTGTATATGGGGGTGAGGAGCAAGTATTGACTAACGCGGATTTTAGTGAGGTCAAGTCACTGCTTAAATACTGAAAAGATGTCATACAGCGATTTGCAAGAAGTTGATTTTACGCGGAAGTCGATGAATCCCCAGTCAGAACGAGCCTGCTTATATGCGTGTTGTAAACTTTAATTTGGACTCATTACTATTCAACGCAGTATGTCGGATATACGCACCAAACTCCAGTCTCGCCTGCTCTCAACGGATTTTGAGACGTGGAACAACCCGCAACGGGTGAAGTTGCTCCTCCCAGTTTTCCTTGTTATCGGGGGTGGACTGGGGATTCTTATTCAGTCGTATGGGATACTAAATCAGACCCCACTACCCGTCCTCTGGACGGTATTTGTCCTTCTCGGAGTTGCTTTTCTGGCTATCGTTGACTGACTTGGGCAGTTAGCGACTATCGGTTCAGTAGTGTGACTTACAGAAAGTCCATGTTGCTGGATATACTCAGCTCGGACTCTCCTTCACAACTTACAGGCTCAGTATACATTCCAGAGGTACACCAGTCCACCGTAGAAGACCGCACTCACAGTCGCCGTTGAGAGGGCTGAAATTAGGGTTCTGTCGGTGAACAGATACCCACATATGGAGATGACCACAAACCACAGGAGACCGTGTATAACTGGACTCTGCTGTAGGGACTGGATATTGGCGTTGGTGGAGGGCATCAGTTGTTGAGTTGGACTAGCCGAATAAAAAATTCTGCTGATATTCTCTCGTCAATTAAAATCTCTGCGGGTATAGGTATGCTCCGATAACATCTCACGATTCTATATGTACTAAATCAATATCGCGTCTTTCTTTGATCTCCTAGACTATTTGATATATGTTATGACTACAGAAGAAGAGGGGTTGTTAGAGGAGGAGCTGTTAGAGCGGAGGCTCAAATGGTTGCGAGAAGCTCAGAGAATAAATGAAGATAGACACACAGCGTTCGCTAATGACTACTTAGAGTGCTTTCACAACCATATCATACCTTCTGAGTTCTCAGCACTTTGCGATGTGGAGGACGAGGTTCTAAATGACCATATCAGGCGAATAGAACAGGATTTACAGGACGCACGTGCGAACGAGTTTAGAATAGAATAGTGATTGACGAAGTTGGTATCTTTGCCGATCTGGATATTTATTCTGTGGACTGTGGCTATGATATTTGCTCTGATGGGTGCGTTTGACTTGGATATCATCTCATCGCTAATCTTGTCACCAGTGGTTATCGTTGGTATCGCCATCTTGATTTCTGTTCTCGCTATTGGGATTACGAGTCTACTTCCAATATTAGCAGTACCACTAGTGATTGTATTCCTGTTCGTCTATGTTCCTCTATCCCTCTGAGCGTGTTCAGATTGCTCTCTAATCTATTTGAACAACTATAGGATGAATAGCATTTGCGGGGTTGCTTTGATTGGTAGTAATATCAGTCTTGTAGACCGTCTTGGTGTCTGTGGTAGCACCATCTATGAATGTCTTGAATCGCTGGAAGAGAATGAATAGTTAGAATCTGAAGAGGACGGTAGAAGGACTATACGCAGGCTCACTGAGAAGTCTGAGCTGATATTAGAGGCAGAGGGTGTCTGAGGTTTGAGAGGTGATGAGTAAGAACTACTCAAATTTGTACTTACGGGGGTATCGGGATTAGGTTATTCCACTTGAGTACCGCGATATGGACGGCGTCTAGGAGAATGAGCTTGACGAGATGGTCCAGCGGTATAATCGTGAGCTCAGAGACTTACAGGATGATGAGTTTCGACTATGAGCAGTGTCTCGAACATAATCTATGGATGATTTATTGATTAAGTGATTTTCAAACTACAAGTTCGATTTTTCAAACTCAGCCAAATTGTTTACGTATTGTATACGGTATTCATAGCGTCAGTAGCTCACCTCCGCGTCCCGCAGGAACTCGATGTCCGCGAGCGTCCCGTGGAGGTCGCGGATGTCCTCCGCGCCGGTGGTGAGCATCGCGAGCCGCTCTAAGGCGAGCCCCCACGCCATCACGTCGCAGTCGACGCCGAGGGGGCCGGTGACTTCCTCCCGGAACACGCCGGAGTTGCCGATCTCGATCTCCTCGCCCGTCTCCGGGTGTTCCCCGAACAGCTCGAAGGAGGGTTCGGTGTACGGGTTGTAGTGCGGCTTGAACCGGATGTCCGTGATCCCGAACTGCCGGTAGAACTCCTCGAAGGTGCCCATCAGGTCGCGCACCGAGAGGTCCTCGGCCATCACCCACCCCTCGATCTGGAAGAACTCCAGGAGGTGCGTCGGGTCGAGGGTGTCGTTGCGGTACACCTTCTCGACCGAGAAGTAGCGCTGCGGCGGCTCCAGCTCCGCGCCGGCAACCCCGGAGAGGTATCGCATCGACAGCGACGTGGTGTGTCCGCGGAGGGCGACCTCGCGGGCGAACTCCTCCGACCACGGCGAGTGGTAGCCGTCGCCGTCGTCGCCCCACCCGTCGCGGTGGGCCGACTCGACGCGGGCCATCAGTTCGTCCGAAATCGACTCCATGCGGTCCACGTCGAGCGCGAACCGGTCCCAGTGGGTCCGGGCAGGGTGGTCCTGCGGCATGAACAGGCAGTCGTTGATCCAGAAGTCGGCGTCGGCGTGCGGGCCCTCCATCTCTTGGAACCCCATGCCGACGAGGACGTCCTTCACGCGGTCGGCGGTCCGACGGAGGACGTGCTTGCGACCGCCGCGGGCCGTCTCCGCCTCCGCCTCGACGTTGTACGCGGCGAACTCGGCGTCCCGCCACTCGCCGCTGGCGAGGAGCTCAGGCGTGAGCGCCCCGACCGTCTCGGTCGCCTCCACGCCGGTCATCAGCGCGTCGACGCCCTCGTCTGTGAGCCGGACCGTCCGCGTGACGGACTCGCCGACCGCGATCAGCCCGCGCGAGTCGAGCCGATCGATCACGGCCTCGTCAACGTCGAGGGCGTCCCCGTCGAGACTCTCCCCGTCGGCGTCGGCCTCCGCGAGCGCCGCGAGCGCCGTCGCCTCGGCGTCGTCGGGATCGGCGTCGGGGTCGACCGAGAGCTCGCCGCCGTCGACGCTCCCGTACCCCTTCCGCGCGAAGTTCGCGAGCGCGATGTCGACCTCCGGACCGTCCAACGCCGCCTCACCGATGACTGCGCCCATCGAGACCGAGTCGGCGTCGGCCCCCGCGTCGCGGCCGGCGCGGTAGAGCCGCGTCTCGGGTAGCCCCTCGTCGACGTAGCGCCGCCCCTCGTCGGTGAGCGCGAGCGTCCGGTCGGTCACCGAGCCGACCTCGACGAGCCCCTCGTCGGCGAGGTCGAAGGCCGCGCCGGCCACCGTCTCCGGCTTCAGGTCGGTCTCCGCGGCTATCTCTGCCACCGTTCGTTCGTCCGTCGCGCTCGCGGCCTCGAGGACCGCGAGCTGTCGTTCCGGGAGTCGCATTCGAGTTGTCTCTACACGCGTGCGGCTGGTTGGTAACGGTTCCGGGACCGAGACGCGCCCGGCTCCCGGTTCAGTGACTCTGTCGCGGGCAAGGCATCATATATGATAAATTGAACGACTGATTTATGTATGATATCCGCCTCTAGGGGGTATGAGCAGCGTAACGGCCGAATCGAGCGGCTCCGGTTCGGTTCCGGAGCGGGCGCGCGTCCGTCACGGGGGCAGCGGTCCCAGTCCCAGTCTCGCCGTCGTCGAAGCGATAGCTGATCTCGCCGGCGTCGATCCGGCGGACCTCCCCGAGGAGGGCGTGGTACTGTACGAACACGTCGACCCCGACGCGCTGAACTCGCTCGTCGCCGGGCGGTCCGACGCCGACGTCTCCCTCACCGTCGCGGGTTACGACGTCCGCGTCGGCCCCGACTCCGCCGTCGCTCAGCGCTCGGGGAACTGACCCCGGCCGCCTCGGTCCCTTCACTCGTTACTCCGCGTCGGCAGCCCGCTCGCGGAGCCGCGCGACCCGATCCCCGAGCGCGGGCTGTACCTCGAACCACGTCGACCAGTCGCCGGTCTCCGGCTCGACGCCGCGGCGCTCCGCGACGCGCTCGAACGCGTCGGCGACGCGGTCGGCGCCGACCGCGTCCGCGGCGCGGGCGTCCGCCGCGTACTGGACCCGCCGACCGGCCCAGAAAGAAACGAGCCCCACGGCGACGAGCGCGGCGAACCCGGACTCGAAGGGGACGAGGGTCGTGACGACCGCGGCCAGCGCCCCAAGCACGGCGCCGACGGCGACGGCGCGGAACTCGGCGTAGTACGTCGTCACGCGGCCGGCCTCCGCCGCGAACAGCCCGACTGCGGCGTCCTCGTCGAGGTCGGTCAACACGTCTTCGGTGAGGAACAGCACCCGTCTACGGGGCGGTCCCCGGACCGACACCTCAGCGGGACCGTCGGCTGCGGCGCCGTCCCCGCCCGCGCCGTCGACGGCTTCGATCGCGACGCGCTCGACGGCGAGTCCGCCCGGTTCCGCCAGCGCCACGATCTGCGCTCGCTCCGCGTCCGTCGGTTCCCGCAGGTCGCGGAACCGGTCGGCCGCGTACAGCGGCCCCACGGCGACCGCGAGCGCGGCGACGACCGCGACGCCGACGACGAACGCGACTCCGATCATCGTCCTCGCTGAGGGCACGCCCGAGGTAAAAAGGCCCGATGTCGCGCCGGGCCCGTCGCGACGGCGGCGCCCCCCTCCGGCGTTCACTCCGGAACGCGTCGCGCGAGCGCCCGGACCGCCGCGGCGGCCTCGCTCTCGGGCGCGGCGGTCGTGACCGGCCGCTCCGTCGCCACCGAGCGGCCGACGCGGGGGTCGGCCGGGACGACCTCCGCGGGCGCCCCGAGCGCGTCACCGATCGGGTCGACCGGCGGCGGCTCGGTCACGCGGTTGACCGCGCAGCCGACCAACCCGGCGTCGAGTTCCCGGGCCAGCTCTCGCGTCCGGATCGCGTCGGCGAGCGCGAACGCGCGCGGCGAGACGACGAGGAGGCAGGCGTCCGCGACCGCGAGCGGCACGCCGGCGTCGGCGCGGCGTCCGGCGGGACAGTCGACGACGACCGTCCCGAACTCGCGCTCGACCGCGGCGACCGCCTCCGCCAACCGCGTCAGGTCGGCCGCCCGAGCGCCCGCCAGCGTCCGCCCGCACGGGACGATGTCGACCGGGCCGGGACGGAGCGCCTCCGTCGGGGCCGCCGCGCCGGCGAGCACGTCGTGGAGGTCGGGGCCGCGGCCGTCAGGCAGGTCCGCCATCCCGAGGTCCGCGTCGACGACGACGGCGTCGAGCGCGGCGGCGACGTTGTACGCGAGCGTCGTCTTCCCCACGCCGCCTTTCCCGCCCGCAACCGCGAGGATCACGCCAGCGCCTCCAGCGCCTCGACCCGGATCTCGCTCTCCTCGGCGCGGTCCGCCAGCGCCGCGGCGCGGTCGCGGACCGCCCGCAGCCGCTCGGCGTCGGCCGCGACGTGCTCGTCGAGCGCTCCGACCCCGTCGAGGCCGTCGACCTCCTCGACGACCGTCGTCGCCGCCGCGAGGTCGGCGTCGGTCAGGCGCTCCGCCCGTTCGATCCGCGCCTCGACGGCCACGAACCACGCGTCGACGCCGCCACCGGCCGCACTTCGCCGCGGTGACTCGGGCGTAGCTGACTGGTCCGGGTCGCGCTCGACTCGCGCCGCGACTCTCTCCGCGTCGCCGTCGCCCTCGGCATCCTCCCGGCCCGGCAAGTGCCCCTCCGAACCGGAGGCCCCCGCGTCGCCGCCCGCGTCCGGGGTCCCGTGGCGCCCTTCCGCTCCGTCCACGGCGGCGCGCGGCGGCCGATACGATTCGAGGTCCCGGACCGCCGCCCGTGCGAGGTCGGTCCCGCCTGCGGCCGTCTCGTGGGCCTCGTCGGCGTCCGACGACACGGGCTCGACGTTCGCGATCTCGACCGGCGGGTCGACGGGGTCGGCGAGCGCGGCGAACCCGAACGCCGCGCGCTCGCCCGGGTCGAGTACCGCGGTCACACCCGCTGCGTCCCACCCGGCTTCGGGGACGCCGCCGCGCCGCGGCGAGAGCAGCGGACCGTTCAGCCGGCTCTCCATCCGAACACGCCGCGGGACCGCCCCGTCGTTGCGCACCCGAAAACCGACGAGCGACGCGTCCCCCTCGCGGTCGACGGACCAGTCGAGTTCCATGCGCCGGGTCCCGCGGAATCGTATTTAACGCTCAGGCGAACCCGCCCCCGTCGGGTTCAGCGCCCGTCGCGCGCGCCTCGAAAGCGAACATCGGCCGTCCGAAGGAGCGACCGCGGGCTCCGCCCCGACTCCTCGATCCGCCGCGCCGCGCTGCCGCGCAGCTCGACCGGTCCGTCGAGCGCCGCGGTCCTGACGGCCGCGAGCGACGCCGCGACCGGGTCTCCGTCGTACGCGCCCGGTCCCGTCCCGGCCGCGCTCGGATCGCCGCTCGGAACGACCGCGAGCGCGCGTCGGAACTCGGGATACATCGCCTCGGCGAGTTCGCGGCGCGCTCGCACGTCGCCCCGCAGCGCCGCGACCCGCTCTTTCAGCCGCTCGATCTCTCCGGTCGCCTCGGCGACCCGCCGCCGCGCCGCCGTCAGGTCGACCGGTTCGACCTCGATCCCCGCGAGCTCCGCCTCGATGTCCGCGATCTCTCCCGCGACGGACGCGGTCCGCCCCCGCGAGCGCGCGGCCGCCGCGAGCTGTCGCCGGAGCCCGGCGTCGGCGGGGAGTCGTCCGAGAACCTCGCCCGGAGCGGGACTCCCCCTGACGGCGTCCGACCCGTCCTCGCTGTCCTCTCGGTTCGACCCCGACTGCGTCGACCTCGCCCCGGTCACAGCTCTCTGCCGCGCATCGCGTCCGGGTCCGGGTGGTCCGTCCCCGCCGCGAAGGCGGCGTACGGCGTCGACTTCGCGGACCGGTCGGCGTAGGCCGTGGCCGCCTCTCGGACCGCGTCGTCGACGGCGACGAACTCGTTGAACGGCTCGGTGCGCTCTATCTGTACGTCCCCGCCGTGCGACTCCCGCAGCCGCAGCGCGAGGAACGCCGCGTACTCCGTCTCGTCGAGCAGCGCGGCGCGACCGAACCGCCGCGCGACGACCGACTCGTGGCGACGACAGAGGTTTCGGAGGCCGGTTCTGGCGGCCGCCGAGTACGTCACGACCAGCAGCACGCCCGCCGGTGGTCGATTTTGAAATATATCCGTTCCGGACCGGAACGTTTCAGTCGGCGTCAGTGACGCCGGATCGATTCAGCGTCCGCGGGGCCGGGGTCAGTAACTAGAACCGCTCGACGTCGAACGCGGGCTCCTCCCCGCCGTCCGGTGCGTCGTCGACCCCGCTGGCCGCGAGGACGCGCTCGCGCGCGGCCGGTTCAGAGGGCGCGACGACACGGTGCCGTCGACCGGGTCGTCCCCCACCGCGCGGAACACGTCGCCCTCACCGTCGAACTCGGTCGCGTACGTCCGGAGCACGGCCGCGACGCGACGCTCGGTGGCCGCGAGGTCGGCGTCGCCGTCCTCGAACTCGCGGAGCGCGTCCTCGACGTTCCGTATCGCGGAGATCCGGTCCATCTACGTCGTCCGGAGGTGGCCCTGCTTGGGCTCGTACACTTCGCCCTTCGTGCGGAGCTTCTCGATCTCTCCCTCCGCCTTTCCTTGGTCCATCCCGATCTCGCCCGCGCGGTCGAGCACCTCCTCGACGGGCGCGCCCTCCTGATACTCCTCTTCGATGTCGGCGATAAGCCCCTTGATGTTCTTGATGCGGTCGCGCTGGCTCTTCGACGTGCCCGTCTCGACCACGTCGGCGTCGAACTGGCCCGTCTCCGGGTCGACGCCGATGTCCTTGAGACAGGACTCGACGATGTCCGTCGCGCGGTCCGCGTCCTCGCGCTCGACGGTGTCCGAGAGCCGTACCCGCGCGCTCGCCTCGGAGAGCCGCACCATCGCCTCCAGCTTCCGGGCGGTGACCGGCACGGGCGCGTCCTCGTCGGCGCCCTTCGAGCGCAGGTCGACGTAGAACTCCTCTATCACCTCCTTCGCCTCCTCCGTCATCGTCGGGAAGCAGGACCGCTTCGCGTGGGCGATGTACTTGCGGAGGAGTTCGGAGTCGATCTCCGGCGCGACCTCCTCGGTCACCTCCGCCACCTGTTCGGAGGTGAACTCCGAGCTCGCCAGCTCCTCGCGCTGGGTGTTGAGCTCGCCGGCGTAGTTCGTCTTGATGATGTGTTTCGCCAGCCGGGAGTCGTGCTCCGGGTCCGGGCTGTCCGTCACGGTGAAGATGAGGTCGAACCGCGAGATCAGCGCCGGCTCCAAGTCGATCTGCTCGCCGATCGGCTCGTACTGGTCGAACCGGCCGTACTTGGGGTTCGCGGCGCCGAGCAGGGAACACCGCGCCTTCAGCGTCGCGTTGATCCCCGCCTTCGAGACGGAGATCTTCTGCTGTTCGAGCCCCTCGTGCATCGCGGAGCGGTCCGAGGAGTTGTGGACGACGAGCCCGTTCGCGACGAAGTTGTGCGTCTCCTCGACGGTCAGGTCGTACACCCGGGGTCGCTCGCCGTCCTCGATCCGCGCCAGTATCGACCGCAGTTCCGCCTTCACGGCGTTTACCTCCTCCACGACCGCCTCACGCACGTCGTCGAGCCGGTCGGTCTCGACGGCGCCGGACAGCCAGCGGGAGACGGTCGCCTGCGTCACGTCGAGCCTCGACGCCACGTCCGACTGACCGACGCCGTACGCGTCCAGCGCCGCCGACAGCTCCGATCGCGTCTCGCCGACCGGACCGCGGTCGAGCAGGTCGCGAGCGCGCTCTTCGGCCGTCTCGACCGGTCCCTCGATGACGTCTGCGAGCCGCTGTCGGAGCACCTCGCCGCGGTGTTCGGTCGACTCCGGCGGAACGGTTTCGACCGACTCGACCCGACGCCACTTCACGTCGCCGCGGACGAACTCGCGGAGGTCGTCGAGGTCGGTCTCCCCGACTCCGGTGAGAATCTCTCGGAGCCGCTCGGTCACCGTCCGGCGGACCTCGTCGCGTTCGCCCCATTCGCGGGAAATCTGCTGTTGGGACAGCGCCGTCCCTTCGGCAAGCTCGGACTGCGAGACGTGGTATCGGTGCCGAAGCTCCGAGAGCGTCTCCCACGCCGCCGTCGCGTCGAGCGCGTCCACGTCTTCGGTCGCGCGTTCGCGCCGATCCTCGAACGCCGAGAGTATCCGGTCGGCGCGGTGGAGCGAGACGTTCGCAGTCCCGCTCTCGAAGTCGTGGTACGTGACCGCGTCGAGCCCGCACTCGCGCTGGTGAAGCCGGAGCGACTCGCGAGACCGCGCGAGCGCGTCGCCGACCTCCGGGACCACGTCGAGGATCGTTCGGCCGCCGTCGGCCGAATCGACGACGCGGTCGAGGGCTTCGGCCTTCCGGGTGGCCGTGAATCCGACGAAGCGCCGGAACGCCGCGAGCGAATCCGCGTCGGTCACCGTGAGGTAGTACACGTCGCGACCGCCGTCTCGCTCGCGGTACTGGAGCTGGCTCGACACGCCGAACCCTAAGAGGAGGTTCCGCGTGCCGCGGAGCAGGTCCCGACTCGCCGACGCTATCCGAACGTTTCCGGCCGACTCGTCGACGTGGCCTTCGCTGTCGGCGAGCGCCCGGACGAACGCGGCCTTCGCCGCGCGGCTTCCGGTCGAAACGGGAGTCGGGAAGCACTTCTCGTCGTACCGGCCGAGGTTCATCCCCGCGTTGAGGACGGCGTCGGCGTGTTCCTTCCCGGTGACGCGGACCGTCTCGACGCCGCCGTCGCGCCGTTCGCTCGGCGGGCGGACCGGCTCCGCGTCGAACGCCTCGCGCGCCGCGCGTTCAAAGTCGTCTAAGAGGTCGTCGTCCGTGTTGGTGAACCGAACGCCGTAGACGCCCTCGTCGCGGTCGTAGTAGACGTTCCCGTCGCCGGAGAGGTATCCGAGGACGCTCGCCATCGCGGCGTCGACGCTCTCCCCGTCGCCGGGCTCGGCCGCTGGCCCATTTCCACCGCTCGCAGCCACCGCTCCGCCGTCCGCCGCCTTCGTCGGAATCTCGCGAGGGACGTACACCCAGTCGCCCCCGTCGAGGGCGGCCGCCTCGCGCTCGACACGCTCCCCGTCGTCGAGGACGAAGAACGGGTGGTCGGCGGTCGCAGTCAGCGACTCGCCGGTCTCCGTCGTCACTCGGGTCAGCTCCGACGGCGCGTCGTACTCGTGGACCGCGGAGACGGACCGTTCGACGAGGTTCCCGTCCTCGTCCATCGACCAGACGTCGAGGTCGACGTCGCGGATATGGCGTCCGTTCGAGAGTTCCTCGACATCTCCGTCTTCGGCGGCCTCCCGCGCTAGTTCGTCGATGCGCTCGACGCGGCCGTCCGCGAGCGAGACCAGCGCGTCGCCCGTGACGCAGTCCATTTTGTCGAGCTCGTCAACTGCCGCAATTCCCTTGTCCGCGAGGACGAGAGCGCCGGCTTCGAGCGACCACTGCTGGCCGTCGCCGAAGTCGTCTCTCACGGCTGCAGCTGTAAGGCCGGCCGCCGACGATCCCTTCCCAGAGGTGTAGACGGACCGCGGTGCGATGTTCTCGACGTACGAAATCATCTGGGAGTTGTGAGAGACGACCCCGTTCGAGACGTAGTTGTGCGTTCTCTCCACTTCGAGATCGTAGACCCAGTCTTCATCGGATTCGACCCGTTCGATGGACTCGATCGAGTCCCCTCGGACTTCCTCTACGACCGAGGTGTTCTGACTACCAGACACGGCGATACCGCCATCTGTGGCAGCGCGCGATGCGACGGCCACACGGTCACCGACGTCGAGTTCATCCGCACGCCGCGGAACGTGTCCGGCACCAGTCTGAACGAACAGCGGATGCGACGGCGTCACCTCCAGTTCCATGCCGGAGGCAGTCTCGACACGATACATTGTCTCGGGAGCCTCCCGCTTCCAGACTTTCGTCGCTCGCGCGGATCCGATCGTTCCGTCCGACTGTAGCGAGGGTACTTCGAAATCGACCTCGTCGAAGACGCCGTCGTCGATCGGTTTCGGATCATCGAGATTGTCCTCGACGAGATCGCCTATCGGAACTTCTCGTCCATCAGCAAGTGTCACATTGGTATCAAATTTAAGACACTTACCCGTGCCGGGGTCACCGATCAGGAGCATGTGCAGGTCGCCCCGAATCCGCGACCCGTCGGGGAGATGCTTCGTCACGCCGGAGAACAGCTGGAGGATCATCGCGAGCTTCTCCTCTTCATACCCGTAGATGGCGGGCGCGATCGAACCCACCATCGCCTCGTAGATGTCGTCGCGCTCGGAGAGCTCGATGATGTCGCGTTTGTCCGCCTCGGTGATGTCCATGTCCTCGAACTCCTCGTCCTCGATGGCGATGGAGACGCCGTCCATGTACAGGTCGAAGATGGCGGACTTCTCGTTGCCCTGTTCGACCTGCTCGATGTGGAGGATACCGACGCAGGTAACGTGGTCGCCGGGGCTCACTTTCCCGGTGATGTCGTCGACGATGTCGACGTCCAGCGACTGGGGCGTCTCGCCGCCGCGGAGCCCCTCGGGCGACTCTTGGATACGGAGCTTCTGTGAGTCGACGAACTCGGACTGATCGAAGTTGACGCGGAACGGGCCCTGTCGCTCGCAGCCCTGGCACTCGTGGGGCTCTTGGAAGCCACCGTCGGACTGCGGGATGTACGTCATGGTGCCGCAGCGCTGGCACTCGAAGGCGGCCTCCGTCACCTTCGGGCGTACGTCGGTGGCCTTACGAACGATCCCTTGAATCGAGACGAGCTTCCCGATATGGTCGTCGTGGACGCGGATACCGCGGATGTCGACGCTATCGGGGAGGTCCTCGATGCGGACATGCGCGCGGCCGAGGCTGACGTCGGCGGGGAGGTCATAGAGCCGTAGCGCCTCCTCGGCGTACTCGCGCATCTGTTCCGGCTTGTTCAGGAAGTCCTCGGCGAGGTCGCGGTCGAACTGAAAGAGGTCGTCGTAGGAGACGTACAGCGAGCGCTGCTCGTTGGGGTACCGTTGGGCGAGCTGTCCGATCTCCTCCCGGTAGTAGTTGCGATAGAACTGAATGAACCGCTCCGTGAGGTCCTGGGTGCCGGCCTGAGCCATTGCGACACCTCTTCGTCACCATCACGTATCAACCTCCGGTTCGGGGCGGACGTGGTCGCCTCGGGTGCGGCGTCCGGCGTCGTCGCGCCGGCCGACTCGGCGGCGACCGCGCCCCAACCGACCGAACTACGCCCGCCCGACGAAGGTCGCGTCGGCGGAGGTGCGCCCCTCGTTGAACGAGAGGACCTTCGCGCGGATCACGTCGCCGGGTTCGAGCCCGCTCGGGATGTCCTCGGTGAAGAGGACGAATCCCTCCACCTTGCCGACGGCGACCTCGTTCCCCGAGTGGTGGTCGGTGAGTTCGGTGACGCCGAACTCGTACGTCTCGCCGATCTCGACCGGCGGTTCGCGTTCCTGGGCCGCCTCGTGAGCGCGTTTCGACTCGCGCGCCTCCGTCGACGGGCCGCGGAGCCGACGGGCGACCGCGAACAGCGCGAACAGCGCGACCGCGACGCCCGCACCGACGACGAGCGGCGACGAGGGGATCATACCCGTGCGGTCGACCGCGGTCGCCTAAACGGTGTGGGTCCGCGGCGACGCTTCGGCGCTCGGCGACCTCGACATCTCGCCGCTCGCGCGGCCCGAGTCCCGCCGCGCCCGCATGAGAAACGCCTTTGCCCTCGAAGCCCCCCTCTCGATCCGATGCGACACAGCCGCGGTTCCCGACGACTCGCGCACGGGTGTGGTGTGCCGTGAAGGTCGCGGACGCGGTGCCGGAGTTCGCGGAGGCCTTCGGGTTCGACGAGTTCAACCGGATGCAGCGGGAGGCGCTGCCGGGGATCTTGGAGACCGACCACAACGTGGTCGCGTCGGCGCCGACCGCCTCCGGGAAGACGGCGCTCGCGGAGCTCGCCATCTGTAAGACGCTCGCCGCGGGCGGGACCGCGCTCTTCGTCGCGCCGCTGCGGGCGCTCACGAACGAGAAGGAGAGCGAGTGGGAGCGCTTCGAGGATCTCGGCTACTCCGTGTACGTCGTCTCCGGCGAGCGCGAGTTGAACCCCCGCCGCGCCGAGCGCGCGGACGTGCTGGTGACGACGCCGGAGAAGGCCGACAGCGCGACGCGGAAACACGACTCGGCGCGGTACTCCTTTATCACCGACGTGGACTGCGTCGTCATCGACGAGGTCCACCTGCTCGACTCCGAGAAGCGCGGCGCGGTGCTCGAAGTCACCGTCTCGCGGCTCCGCCGGCTCCAAGACCCCCGCGTGGTCGCGCTCTCGGCGACGATGCCGAACATCGGCGACGTGGCGGAGTGGCTCGACGCGCCCGCGGAGACGACGTACGCTTTCGGCGACGAGTACCGTCCCGTCGACCTCGAGACCGGCGTGAAGACGTACTCGCACGGCTCGAACGCGTTCGCGGACAAGTACCGCCGGCTCTACCGCGCGCTCGACCTCGCCGAGCCGCACGTCCGCGAGGACGGACAGACGCTCGTGTTCGTCTCCTCGCGGCAGGACACCGTCCAAGCCGCGAAAAAGGCGCGCGACGAGATCACCGAACGCGACATCCCGATCGACTCGCGCGACGACTACGACTTCCACAACGAGGCGAAAGAGCTCACCAACGACACGCTCCGCCAGTCGGTCACCGACGGCGTCGGGTTCCACCACGCCGGCCTCGGGAAGGACGACCGCGACCGAGTCGAGGAGTGGTTCAAACAGGGGAAGATCAAGTTCCTCTTCTCGACGTCGACGCTCGCGTGGGGCGTGAACCTCCCCGCTCGCTGCGTCGTCATCCGTGACACGAAGTACCACGACCCGCTGGAGGGGGAGACGGACATCTCGCCGCTGGACGTGCTCCAGATGCTCGGGCGCGCCGGTCGGCCGGAGTACGACGACGTCGGGTACGGCTGGGTGGTCTGCGACCGCGCCGACGCGGACAAGTACCGGAAACTGCTGCGCGAGGGGAAGGCGATCGAGTCGCGGCTCGCCGCCGACCTCGAGTCGCACCTCAACGCCGAGATCGCGATGGGGACGATCCGCGGGCTCGAAGACGTGATGGCGTGGTTGGAGACGACGTTCTACTACGTTCGCGCGCAGTCGAAGCCCGACCAGTACGACTTCTCGACGCTCCGCGACCGGGTGCGGAACACCCTCGAATCGCTCGTCGACGACGGCTTCGTCGCGGCCGACGACGACCTCGCGATCGAGCCGACCGCCCTCGGTCGGCTGGCCTCGAAGTACTACCTCCGGCTCGACACCGCCCGCCGGTTCCGGCGCCTCGCCGAGCGCGAGACGCTGACTGCCGACGCCGTGTTAGAGACCGTCGCGTCGGCGGGCGAGTTCGACTCCGTCTCCGCGCGCTCGGCCGAGGCCGACGCGGTCGACCGCATCCTCGACGGCCGCGACACCGACCTGGAGGACGGTCACCGCAAGGTGTTCGCCATCCTGCTGGCGGGGATGGCCGACTCGATCCCCTCCGACCTCCGCTCCGACGCGTGGGTGATCCGGCAGAACGCGCTCCGCCTGCTCGCCGCGCTCGCGGAGTTCCTCGACCGGTTCGCGGGCCCGCGCGCCGCCAACCTCGCCCGTCGCGTGGAGGCGCGCGTCGAACACGGCGTCTCCCGCGAGGCGGTCGCGCTCACGGCGATCGAGGGGGTCGGCTCCGGCCGCGCGGAGCGCCTCGCGGACGCCGGGCTCACCTCGCCGGCCGACGTCGTCGACGCCGGTCCGGCGGAACTGGCGAACGCCGGGATGAGCGACTCCGTGGCGGAGCGGATCGTCGACGCCGCCCGCGACTGCCCCCGGATCGACGTCGACTGGGGTGAGTTCCCCGACGGCATCGCGGTCGGCGAGAACGAGATGTGCGAGGTCGCCGTCGCGGCCGTCTCGGGGAGCGCCCGCGCGGGGATCCGCGTCACCGTCAACGACGTGGAGATGACCGCGACGACGACGTACCTCGACGGGGAGACGACGGTCCCGGTCGGCGTGTTCGGCCCGCCGGACGCCGACGAACTGGAGTTCGTCGTCGAGGTCGTCTTCCCGGACCTCCCGCTGTTGCCCGTCACGGCGACGCGGACGGTCCGGGTGGCGTAGGCGCGCCGGCGTCCGAATCCGATCTTGCGATCCGTCGGTATCCGCTTATCAACGAGCGGCCGGGACGTTCGAGCGATCTGCCGTCTCGTCGCGTCACCCGTTCTCACCGCCACCCGCCCGGCATCTCTCTTAAACTCCCGGAACGACCGCTTAACACCCATTCCGCGGCCACCCGCCCTATGCCGGAACGACTCCGCGTGCTCGCAGGCGACTGTCAGGTGACCGACCGCGGCGACCGCACCCGAACCCATCGGGGCCGCGTCGTGGTACTGATCAAACCCGACGACACGACGCTCGTCCACGACGCTGACGGCTACCAGCCCGTCGCGTGGCTCACCCGCCCCGAGAGCGTCGTCGTCGAGGGTGACGGCGACGGGTTCACTGTCACCGCTCGCGACGGATCGCGGCGGCTCCGCGTCGTCGCCGAGGAGGCGACAGCCAGCCGGGCGCTCCCCGTCACGGAGGCGGGCGTCCCGGTCGGCACCTGCCCCGACGACGGCGGCCCGCTCGTGCGGTCGCGCGGCGACGTGGCGTGTCTCGACTGCGAGGCGCGCTGGGGGCTCCCGGCGGGCGCGAGCGTCACGGACGCGACCTGCGACGACTGCGGGCTCCCGAAGATCCGCGTCGAGCGCGGCGAGCCGTTCCACCTCTGTCTCGACCCCGCGTGCGACCCGATGGAGGCGGCCGTCAGCGACCGGTTCGACGGCGCTTGGGAGTGCCCGGACTGCGAGGGGGACCTCCGGGTCCGCTCCGCGCCGGGTCGCGTTTACCTCGGCTGCGAGCGCTATCCCGACTGCGACACCACCTTCTCGTTCCCCGCGGGGGTCGCCGTCGACGAGTGCGACTGCGGGCTCCCCGTCTTCGAGACGGCGGCCGGACTGGGTTGTCTTGACGGGACCTGCGAGGTCGACGGCCGCGCGACGGGCGAAAAGCCGGAGGTCACGGGGAAAGGAGACGGCTAACAGCGCTCCGCCCGGCGGGGTGGCTTACTCGGCGAGCTGCTGGCGGCCCGGTGCGATGAGGCGGTCGAGGTACTCGGCGAGCGCGCCCTTCGCGTCCGCGGGGTGGAGTTCGCCCGACTCCAAGTCGGCTTCGAGGGCGTCGTAGGCGTCGTACTCCAGGTCTCCGCCGTACTCCTCCGGGCGCTCGACGGTGACCGCGTCGAACCGCGGGAAGACGTGGTACTCGAACACCTGGAGGACGGGGTTCTCGCGCTCCGCGCCGTCGTCGGTCGGCTCCGGATCTGCCGTCGGCGGGCAGTAGGCGTCGTTCACCTTCGACTCGATGTCCTCGCGGGAGTCCTCCATCGAGATGGTGACGCCCTCGCTGGAGGACATCTTGCCGCGGCCGGTCGCGAGGTCGGCGATCAGCGGCGTGTGGAGGCTCGTTGGCGGCTCGCGGTCAATGCTCGGCAGCACGTCGCGCGCGAGCATGTGGACCTTCCGCTGCTCCATCCCGCCGACCGCGACGTCGACGCCGAGGTACGGGATGTCGAGCGCCTGCATCAGCGGGTAGACGGCCTGCGACACCTTCACCGAGTCGCCCGAGCTGATCTCGGCCATCGCCCGCTCGGCCCGCGCGAGGGTGGTCTCGAGCTCCAGGGCGTGGAGGTCGAGCGTGTAGTCGTCGTCGAGCTGGAAGTCCGAGCCGAGCACGAACTGCGTGTTCGACTCGTCGAGCCCGTAGGCGATGAACTGGTCGCGCATCCGCTCGGCGGTGTGGCGGATCTCCTCGAACGACCCCTTGTCGTTGAGGTAGGCGTGTACGTCCGCGAGGAGGACCGTAACCTCGAAGCCCGCCTCCTGGAGGTCGATGAGCTTGTTCGCGGTGAGCATGTGACCGATGTGGAGCACGCCCGAGGGCTCGTAGCCGACGTACGCCCGCTTTCCTTCGGGGTCGTCGGCCAGCGCCTCGATCTCCGACTCGGTGACCACCTCGGCCGCGTTCCGGGTGATCAGCTCGTGAGCGTCCATACCTCCGAGTGTGCGTTCCCGGACATATGACTTCTGGATGCGTGCCGACGACTCACGCGGAGCGCCGCCAGCGCGCCCGTCGGCCGCTTTGACTCGCGTTCCGGTCGTCCCCGGGCGCGCTCACTCCTCCGTCTCGGGCAGCGTCCGCCCCGCCCGGTGTTCGGAGATGATCCGGTCGATCCGCTCGGCCTTCTCGTCGCGCCGGCGCTGCTCGGCGCGCTCCTCCCAGTCCTCGACGGCGGCCGCGAGGTCCTCCTCGCTCGCGACCGCCAGCTCGTCCACCTCGCGGACCGGCACGGCGTCGGCCGGCACCACGGGGACGGCGCGCTCGAACAGCACCTCGTCGGCGACGTCCGAGAGGTTCCCCTCGCCGCGGATCACGGCCCGCGGCTCCGCCTCCGCGAGCCGCTCTGCGGTCCGCCGGCCAGCGCCCGACGCGTCCCGGAGGTAGACCACGTCGCCGGCGACGAGCCCGTAGGCGTCGTCCGCGGCGTCGAGCGCGTCGAGCGTGAACTGCTCGACCACCTTCACGCTCACCAGCCCCCGCCCCTCGGCCACGTCGCCGAAGTTCGAGTGGTCGAGCCGCCACAGCTCCTTCAGCGTCTCCACCTTGCGTTCGAGGTCGGCGACGCGCTCTTCTGCCTCGTCGCGCTCGCGCTCCAGCCGGTCCGTCTCGCGTTCGAGCCGCGAGACCGCGCGCCGCGAGCGCGCCTCGATGCGCTCCTCGCGTTTCGCCTCCTCCAGCTCGCCCTCCAGCTCAGCGATCCGGTCGTCGCGCTCCTCTAAGTCCTCCTCCAGCGACTCGGCGTGCGACTCTAGCCGGTCGACGCGCTCGCGAAGCCGGCGGATCGTCTCCTCCTCCTCGGTGCGGTCGGGCTCGGTGGGGTCCGCCTCGTCCGCGTCGTCCTCGTCTCCGTCTCCGCCGTCGTCCTCGCTCAGGTCCTCGATGACGGCCTCGACGGACGAGCCGCCCGCGACGACGCCGGCGATCACCGCCCCGCGGTCGAGCCGCGGGGGCGTCTTCGCCGCGATCCGCTCGAACTGGTCCTCGTGGTCGTCGTAGGCGTACAGCGCGGCCGCCAGCGCGTCGCGCTCGTGGTCGTTCGCGTAGCTCGCCTCGCGGGTGCGGTGGAGCTTCTCATCGACCGGGAGGTCGGTCGTCGGCCGCCACCCGGCGGCGTCGAACGAGCGCCGGAACTTCTCGACCGTCTCCGGCATCGGCTCCACGTCGGCGGCGACGATGATCGGTCGCCCCTGCTCGACGATCCACTCGGTCACCTCGGCGGTATCGCCGGTGCGGGAGGAGTACAGCGCGTGGACCGTGCCGTCGAGGCCGACGACCGCGGCCGCGGTGGTCGTCCCGGGGTCGATCCCGACGATGACGCGGTCGCGCCGCTTCACCAGCGGCTCGTACTCGATCCCGTCGCGGCGTTCCCGCTCGACCTCGACGCGCACGTCGCCCGCCCGCGAGTTCGACACCGGGATATCCTCGGGGCGGGCCTCGACGGTGAACGTCGCGTTCGCGTAGCCGCCGTACTTCTCGGTCACGTCCCGCTCGAAGTCGAGGTTCGCATCCTTCAGCTTCGACTGGACCTGGCGCGTCCGCTTGCGGACGTTACCGTGGATCCGCCGCGTGTAGCGGTCCTGACTCCACCCGCCATTTCCGGTCGAGCGCCCGCGGGACACCTTGACGGTCGTCTCGTCGGTGAACGCGGTCACCTCGTGGCCGACGTTCGCGGCGGCGAGCCGCGCCGACGCCTCCGCCTCCTTCATCGGCTTCTTGCCGTAGGGGATGCCGTGCCGGGAGGCGACCCGCGAGAGCGGCTCCGGCCGTTCCGCGCCGGTCACCTGGACGAGGCGGGTCCCGTCCGGCAGCGACCGGAGGAAGTTGACGAGCTCCCCCTTGTCCGCCGCCAGCTCGTAGGCGTTGTCGGTGGCGACGTAGAGGGGCTCGCGGTCGTCGATCAGCCGGCAGAGCTTCCGGAACGAGACCACGTCGCGGGTGATCCGGGCCATCGGACCGTCGGCGTCGGGGGCGTCCGGGTCGTCCTCGTCGACGGGGTCCAGGATGACCAGCGCGTAGGAGGGGCTGTCGCCGCGGACGTCGCCGCTGTGGACGTCGACGCCGAACACCGGCCGGTCGCGGGCGCGGATGGTCCGGGTTGTCACATCCCGAGTAGGTCGTTGCCGCGTATATACCCCACGCCGGGGGCGGTCGCGGACCGCCGCCGCGGGAGCGAGCGGTCAGAGGATTCGGGGCTCTTCGCCGGCCTGCTGTCGCCGGCCGCTGATGACGCCCGGCGTCCCGCCCGTCTGGATGATGTTGAACGCGGTCATCAGGTCCGACCGCGAGATGAGGCCGACGAGTTCGCCGTCGGCATCGACTACGGGGAGGCGGCCGACGCCGTGTTCCTGCATGGTCTGGAGGGCGGTCAGGGCGTCGGCGTCCGGGTCGACGGCGACGAGGTCGGTCACCATCACGTCGTCGACGCGGTAGGCGTCGCGCTCGACTTCGCGGACCGACCGGGCATCTTCGAGGGTGACCATCCCGACGAGCTCGTCGCCGTCGAGGACGGGGTAGCCAGTGTGGCGCTCCTCGAACATCCGGCTCATCAGGTCGCCGACCGAGGTGTCCTCCGTCACCGTGTGGAGCCCCTCACGGGGCGTCATCACGTCGCCGACGGTCACGTCCTCGAAGGCGGCCTTCAGGGTCGTCTGCTGGGCCTCGCCCGAGGCGGCGATGTAGACGAAGAAGGCGAGCACGATGAGCAGCAGCTGGAAGGTGAACAGGCCGAAGATCCCCATCAGGAACGCGAACACCTTCCCCACGGAGGCGGCCCGCTGGGTCGCCTGCGCGTGTGGCTGGTTCCGTGCGAGCAGCGCCCGGAGGACCCGCCCGCCGTCCATCGGGAACGCGGGCAGCATGTTGAACACGGCGAGGACGATGTTCAGGAGCGCGAGGTAGCCGAAGACGAAGAGGACGGCGTTCGAGCCGACGGGCGCGACGAGGACGACCCCGTAGCAGGCGATCCCCACCGCGACGCTGACGAGCGGGCCGGCGATCGCGATCCAGAACTCGTGTCTCCAGTCTTCGGGGAACTCGGCGAAGCTGGCGAGGCCGCCGAGCAGCCACAGCGTGATCGACTCGATCTCGTAGCCGTATCGCATGGCGACCAGCGAGTGGCCGAACTCGTGAAGCAGCACCCCGACGAACAGCCCGATCACGGCCGACAGCCCGAGTACCCACGGCGTGGTGCCGCTCGCGACCGCGGTCGCGTCGATCCCGAGACCGGCCGTCTCGTTCATCACCTCCGCGATCATCCCGACTTGCGACCCGATCAGGTACGCGAACAGCGGTAAGACGATCAGAAACGTCCAGTTGAGCCGGATCGGAATCCCGAACGCGCTCCCGATCTTGATTCCACGCATGCCATCGCGTTCGGCCGGTGAGCGGTTAAGTCACAGGGGTCGGTCGACGTTCGAGCCGCCGGGACCGGGCGGTGAGCAATTAAATACGCGCCTCCCGTCACGGTCGCGTATGAGCGACGCAGGCGACGCCGAGTCGGTCGTGAAGCGCGGCGACGACATCGCGTACGAGCCCGTCGAGGCCGCCGAGGGGCTCTCGAAGGGCGTCCTCCTCGACGAGTCGGACGGCGCGCCGACCTTCGCGATGCGCCGGTTCGAGCTCGAACCGGGCGCCGAGGTCCCCCGCCACACCAACGCGATCGAACACGAGCAGTACGTCCTCGCCGGGGAGTACGTCGTCGGGATCGGCGACGAGGAACGCACCGTGTCGGCCGGCGACACTCTCCTGATCCCGCCGGGGGTCGAACACTGGTACCGCAACGAGCGCGACGAGCCCGGCGCGTTCATCTGTGCGGTGCCGAACGGCGACGACGCGATCGAACTCGTCGAGTAGCGGGCGTCCGGGCTCGGCCTCGCGCGCCGCGAGGCGGGCACCTACTCCAGCGTGCCGACGCGGTCGGCGACGTAGCCGAACTGGTCGCGGTAGCCGTTCGGCGATAACAGTACGGGGTAGAATGGCTCGTCGGCGAGCAGCGGTTCGCCGTCGGCGGCCGCGAACCGCTCGCCGGGCTCGACGCGCTCGAAGTTGCGCGCGAACACCTCGTACGCCTCCGCCTCCGGCTTCGGGATCCGCTTGCGGAGTCGGAACACCGACACGTCCTCCCGACCGCCAGCGTCGAGCACGTCGTCGGCGCCGGGCGCGGAGATGGCGCCGGTCGCGGCGAGGAACGCGCGCGACAGCCAGTAGGCGTTGTCAGCGGCCGCCTCGGAGCCCTGGAGCCCCGCCTCCACTTCGAGCGTGTGCGGGTGCTCGATGAGTCGGCCCTCGGTGAACGCGTCCGTCTGGATCACCGCGTCCACGGGGAGGTGCGGCGCGACAGCGCGGGTCACTTCGTCCATCGAGTCGATGACCGCGAACGGCTCCGCGTACGACTGCGTCGAGTGGATCGCGAGGGTCGTACACCCTTCCAGCGCGTCGACCAGTTCGGCCGCGAGCCGGACCTCGTGGGCCTCCGCGTCGGGGTTTCCGGGGAACGCCCGGTTGAGGTCGGCGTCGAGGTAGCGCTCGCCCGCGTCGAGCGCCGCCTCGTTTGCGGTGACGAGGCGGACCGGTCGCTCGGGGTCGAGGTCGGCGTCGAGCAGGCGCTCGACGGCGCGGGCGCCGCAGGGCTCGTCGCCGTGGATCGCGCCGATGACGGCGACCTCGGGCTCCCCGTCGCCCAGATCGTGGATCTCCATACCACACCCTGACGGGCGGCGAATAAGTGGCGTTCGGATCCGCGGCGAGCGGTCCGATCCCCGTGCGTCAGGCAACGCCCGGGCTCAGTGCCCCTCGTCGACGCGCTCAGTGTACTCGTAGTCGGCGGGGTACGCCGGCTGACGTGCGCCGTCGAGGGGTATCTGCCACCCGTCGACCGCGGCGGGGTCGTCGAGCGCGGCCCGGAGCGTCTCTCGCACGTCGTCGACGTCGACCCCGTAGAAGTCGCTCGGGATCCCGTCGAGGTACTGGAGGGCCGTCTCGAACAGCGACCGCATCCCCGCGTCGTTCTCGAAGTCGACGCGCTTGTACGCGCCCGCGGCCACCTGGACCATCCCGTGGAGGAAGGCGCTCTCGGCCGTGCCGCTGCCGTAGTTGTACCACTCGTCCTCGAAGCAGTCGTGGCTCTCGTGGTAGGCGCCGTCGTTGAAAAGCCGCACGCCGTGTTCGGTCGCGCGTCGGAGCGTCGCGTGTTCCCAGTACCCGCCGACCGCCTGTGCGTCTGGCAGCCCGTCCGCGTCGCCGGATGACGCGTCCGCGTCGCCGGACGACGCTTCCGCCTCTCCGGACGCCGCGCGCGACTCGTCGCCCGCGTGCCATCCGGTCGGGTTCCCGAGCGGCGGGGCGACGCCGGGGTCCCGAGTGTGGTCGTCCATGTGCGTGCCGTTCACGCGGCAGCGACCTAACCGTTTCGCGGCGCCGGCGGCGAAGCCGACCGGCCCGCGAACCGAACCCTTCTTTCCCCCGCTCGCGCTCGGGTCGACCGCATGGACGCCGGACTCCTCGCCGCGGTCGCCGCCGCCGTCGTCTGGGGCGCGTACCTCTTCGTCCTGAAGCGCGCCTTCGCCGGATACCCGCCCGCCGCGCTGACGGTGGCGATCAACGTCGCGGCGGTCTCGTGGTTCCTCGCCGGGACCGGGCTGACGGTCGGGTTCGGCGACGCCGCGGCGGGGGTGTCCGGGCTCGTCGCGCCGCGTCGGGCCGCGGTCGTCGCCGTCACGACCCTCGGGACGGCCGCCGCCTTCGTCCTCTTCTTGCGCGCCATCGACCAGGGGGCGGTGTCGTACGTCGCGCCGATCAACAAGATCGTCCCGATGTTCGTCCTCCCGCTGGAGGTCGGACTGCTCGGGCAGGTCCTCGCGCCGGTCCAGGTCGCCGGCGTCGTCGTCACCACCCTCGCGGTGTACGTCGCGAACTACGAGCCGGGGGGTTTCTTCGCGCCGTTCGCGCGGGCCGCGCGCTCCCGGCCGGCGCAGCTGGCGCTCGCGAGCGCGGCCTGCTACGCGGTCGCCGACGTGGGCAAGCGGGTCGCGCTCCAGGAGTTCTCGATCCCCGGCACGCTGTGGGTGCCGCTCCTGCTCGCCGGCGTCGCGGTCGTCCTCTTTCCGGCGGCGCTCCGGAGCCCGTTCGCGGTCACCCGGCGGGACCTCCCGAAGTTCCTCGCGGCCGGCGGGCTCGTCGCGCTCGGCGAGCACCTGACGACGGTCGCGTTCGCGGCGCTGCCCGCGAGCGTCGCCTCCCCCGTGATCAACACGCAGGCGATCGTCGCGGTGGTCCTCGGGGGCGTGCTGCTCGGCGAGCGGCACTTCCGGCTCCGGCTCGCCGCGGCGGTCCTCGCGGTCGCCGGCGTCGCGATGATCGCCGGCTGACGCGGTCGGCCGCTCGCCGCCACGCCTGCCGCTACCCGAGTAACACTTGTCTCTGGGGCCCGTACGGGCCGTATGGAAACTCCGCCGGAGTCGGTCCCGATCGATCACGCCGAGTCGATCGTGAATGCCCTCGGCGACGGCGCGTACGTCCTCGACGCCGACCGGAACCGCGTGTTCGTCAACGACCGCCTCCGCGAGGTGACTGGCTTCGACGAGGCGGTTCTCCACGCGAAACACCCCGAGCGACTCGTCGCGGAGGGGCGCTGGAGCGAGGAGGCGGGCGAGCGCTACCGCGCCGCGGTCGAGCGCGTCCTCGGGGGCGAAGCCGACGACGAGCGCGTCCAGCTCACGACGACGCTCGACGACGGGAGCGACGTGACGACGGAAACGCGGCTGACGCCGATCGAGCGCGGCGGCGCCGTCGTCGGCGCGGTGGGAGTCATCCGCGACGTCACGGCGCGGGTCGAGCGCGAGCGCGAACTGGAGCGCCTCAACGAGCGGCTCGAACGGCTCGCGGGGTTCATCTCGCACGACCTCCGGAACCCCCTGTCGGTCGCGCGGGGGTACATCGACCTCGCGCGCGAGACCGGCGACACCGAGCAGTTAGCCGCCGCCGAGAGCGCGTTCGGTCGGATCGAGTCGATGATCGACGAGGCACTCGTAATGGCCCGCGATCCGGACGCGATCGAGACGGAGGACGCCGCGGTCGACCTCGCCGACCTCGCGGCCGACTGCCTGGGGTCGGGCGACTTCGGAGAGATCCCCGCTGACGCCGACCTCGTCGTCGCGGACGCCGGCGCCGTCACCGGCGACCCGACCCTGCTCCGGCGCGCCGTCGGGAACCTCATCGGCAACGCCTTCGAGTACGGCGGGGACGCCCCCACGGTTCGAGTCGGCGTCGACGACCGCGGGCTGTACGTGGCCGACGACGGTCCTGGGCTCCCGGATGACGAGCGCGACCGGGTGGAACTGACCGACTTTGGCGTCTCTCCTGGGGGCGGGACCGGGATCGGGCTCGCTATCGTCGAGCACGTGGCGGCCGCGCACGGCTGGACGCTCGAAGTCGACGAGTCCCCAGAGGGGGGCTTCCGGGCGACGCTGGTCGGTGCGGAACCGACGGGATAAAGAGGAGGCCGATCCAACGCCAGTCCGCGTGCGAGGGTAGCCAAGCCCGGAAACGGCGGCGGATTCAAGCTCCGCTCCTGTAGAGGTCCGTGGGTTCAAATCCCTCCCCTCGCATCGCCGGGGTCCTCCCCCCGTGATGCGGGAAGACGCTCTCGGAGCGCTCTTCCCTCGCAAAATCCACTCGAACGCCGCGAGCGACTGCTCTGTCAAATCGGCTGCCAGAGGGACCTTCGGTCCCTCGCTGGAGTCAGTCGTCCGAAGCGAAGCGAGGACGACTGACGAGGCCGGGGAGGCGCGAGGTGCGGTTGCTGTGTGGGGCGGGACTCAAACGGGCGGTCGCGACGGCGAAGCACGACGAACAAACACCGCAGGGAGCGAGCGGAGTGAGCGACTGAGGACCACAGCGAGTCGCGCGAGTCCTCGCGACCGGGGCTTTGGCGATGTTCGCCGATGATCCACGGTCACCGACTTCCGAACAAGCGGTCGACCTGACGGCCTCGATCACCTCGCCACCACACAGTTCTCCACGGTGATCCGACACGTCCCGAAACGACACGAACGTCCAGCGAACCGCGGGGTCCGAAACGGTTTTGCCCCGGCCTGCCGGACGGTCGATATGCCAGCAGATCCCGACACGGGGTACGACCCCTCGCTGGGTCGGAAGTTCGTGTTCGTCACGGGCGGAGTGATGTCCGGGCTGGGCAAGGGCATCACCGCCGCCAGCACCGGGCGCCTTCTCGCCAACGCGGGCTTCGACGTCACCGCCGTCAAGGTGGACCCGTACCTCAACGTCGACGCCGGGACGATGAACCCGTACGAGCACGGTGAGGTGTACGTCCTCAAGGACGGCGGCGAGGTCGACCTCGACCTCGGCAACTACGAGCGCTTCCTCGGCACCGACATGACGTTCGACCACAACGTTACCACGGGGAAGACGTACCAGCACGTCATCGAGCGCGAGCGCGCCGGCGACTACCTCGGCAAGACCGTCCAGATCATCCCGCACGTCACCGACGACATCAAGCGTCGCATCCGGGAGGCCGCCGAGGGGAGCGACGTCTGTCTCGTCGAGATCGGCGGGACGGTCGGAGATATCGAGTCGATGCCGTTCCTCGAAGCCCTCCGCCAGTTCGCCCACGAGGAGGACGACGATGACATCCTCTTCACGCACGTCACCCTCGTCCCGTACTCGAAGAACGGCGAGCAGAAGACGAAGCCCACCCAGCACTCCGTGAAAGAGCTGCGCTCGATCGGCCTCCAGCCCGACATCCTCGTCGGCCGCTCGGAGGACCGGCTCGACCCGGAGACGAAAGAGAAGATCGCGCTCTTCTGTGACGTGCCCACGGACGCCGTCTTCTCGAACCCCGATGTCGAGGACATCTACCACGTTCCGCTGATGGTCGAAGACGAGGGATTAGACGAGTACGTGATGGAGCGGCTCGGCCTCGCCGACGAGGCGCTCCCGAAGGAAGAGCGGTCGACGGAGTGGCGCGAGCTGGTCACCCGCGACCGCGACGAGGAGATCGACGTGGCGCTCGTGGGCAAGTACGCGCTTGAAGACGCGTACATGTCGATCCACGAGGCGCTGAAACACGCCGGCATCCAGACCGGCACCGAGGTGAACGTGCTGTGGGTCGACGCCGACGAGACGCAGGCCGAACACGAGAAGCGGCTCGCCGAGGCCGACGCGGTCGTCGTCCCCGGCGGCTTCGGCTCCCGCGGGACCGACGGGAAGATCGAGGCGATCCGCTACGCTCGCGAGAACGGCGTGCCGTTCCTCGGGCTCTGCTTGGGCTTCCAGATGGCCGTCGTCGAACACGCGCGCAACATCCTCGGGCTCGACGGCGCCCACTCCGCGGAGATCGACCCCGACACGCCGCACCCCGTCATCGACCTGCTCCCCGAGCAGTACGAGACGGAGGACATGGGCGGGACGATGCGGCTCGGCGCCCACGAGACCGACATCGAGCCCGACACGCTCGCCGCCCGGGTGTACGACGCCGACGCCTGTACCGAGCGCCACCGCCACCGCTACGAGGTGAACCCCGAGTACATCGACGATCTGGAGGCCGACGGACTCGTCTTCTCGGGGCGCGCCGACAACCGGATGGAGATACTCGAACGCCCGGACCACCCGTTCTTCTTCGGGACGCAGGCGCACCCCGAGTTCCGGTCGCGGCCCGACCGCGCGAGCCCGCCGTTCGTCTCCCTCGTCGAGGCGGCGCTGGGATCGACGGACACAACCGAGCGGAACGCGGACGTGAGGCTATAGATGGTCGAGACGGAGGAATTCATCGCGGAGGCGAAAGCGGAGATACGGGAGGCGATCGGCGACGCGAACGCCGTGATCGCCTTATCCGGCGGGGTCGACTCCTCGGTCGCGGCGACGCTCGCCTACGAGGCGGTCGGCGACCAGCTCACCCCCGTCTACGTCGACACGGGACTGATGCGGAAGGGGGAGACCGCGGAGATACGCGACACGTTCGACTTCATGGAGTCGCTGCGCGTCATCGAGGCGCAGGACCGATTCTTTGACCGGCTCGAAGGCGTCACCGACCCCGAGGAGAAGCGCCACGTCATCGGCGAGGGGTTCATCGACGAGTTCGAGGCGGTCGCGCGCGACGTGGACGCCGACTACCTCGTTCAGGGGACGATCTACCCCGACCGCATCGAGTCGGAGGGAAACATCAAGTCGCACCACAACGTCGGCGGGCTCCCCGAGGTCGTCGACTTCGAGGGGATCGTCGAGCCCGTCCGCGACCTCTACAAGGACGAGGTGCGCGAGGTCGCCCGGGAGCTCGGCCTCGAGGAGATCATCTCCGAGCGCATGCCGTTCCCCGGGCCCGGGCTCGCCGTCCGGATCGTCGGCGAGGTGACCCCCGAGAAGGCCGCGGTCGCCCGCGAGGCGACCCACGTCGTCGAGGAGGAGTTAGCGGAGTACGACCCGTGGCAGGCGTTCGCCGCGGTCCTCGGCAAGGCGACCGGCGTCAAGGGCGACAACCGCGTCCACGGCTGGGTAGTCGCCGTGCGCTCCGTCGAGAGCCGTGACGGGATGACCGCCCGCGCGCAGGAGCTCGACTGGAGTACGCTCCAGCGGATCCAGAGCCGGATCACCGGCGAGAACGAGAACGTGGCGCGGGTCGTCTACGACGTGACCCACAAGCCGCCCGCGACGATCGAGTACGAGTGATGACGGACCAACCACTCGCCGTCGTCGCCGGCCCCGACGAGCACGGGCTCGGCGAGGAGCTCGCCGCGTGCGGCGTCGCGATCAACCGTATCGAGGGGCTCGTCACCGCCGACGCGCTCGCCGAGGCCGGCATCGCCGACGCCGCGTACTTCGTCCTCACCGACGTGGAGGAAGCGACCGGTATCCCGGTCGCGAAAGAAAAGAATCCGGAGGTCCAGATCGTGACGTACGCGAGCCGGTCGCTGCCGGAGTTCGTCGCGACGGTCGCCGACCTCGCGGTCGGCCCCGAACTGCTGGACGCCGCGACGGTCGCCGAGGAGCTGACCGGCGACGCGGACGACCCCGCCGAACCGGCCGACGACGCGGACGGCTCCTCCGAGCCGTGACCGGGGACGAAGCCTCGGCCGACGACGGCCCGACGACCGTCCCGGTCACCCTCTACACCCGCGAGAACTGCTCGTTGTGCGTCGTCGCCCGCGAGACGATCGAGTCGGTCGCCGCCGACCTCGACCCCGTGACGGTCGATATCGACGAGATAGACGTCGATACCGACCCGGAACTGGCCGACGAGTACGGCGAGCGCGTCCCCTACGTGCTGGTCGACGGCCACCCAGCGTTCAAGTACGAGGTCGACGAGCGCGACCTGCGGCTGAAGCTCCTCGCGGCGACCTGATCCGGGTAAAAACGCGCGACGGACCGCACGGCTCTACCGCCCGGTCTACTGCTCGACCGTCTCCGCCCCGGGCGCGTTGGCCTTCACGCCCGTCACGGCCTCGACGGCGTTCGACCGGGAGGCGTACCCCTCGCCTGAGTCCGCGAGGACGTTGCCGTTGCGGTGACGGAGCCGCCAGCGCCACTCGTCAGCGGCGTCCTCGTATATCTCGAACGCCGCCCCGCCGGCCGCCAGCGCGCTCGCGTCGGGGGCGTACTCGCCGACGCGCTCGACCGCGTCCGTCGCGTTCGACTCGGAGGCGTACCCCTGGCCGGAGTCGGCGATGATGTTCCCGTTGTCGTGGACGAGCCGCCAGCGCCACTTGCCGCCCCTGTCCTCGTAGGCTTCGAACGTCGCCTTGCTCTCGCCGTCGCCCGCCCGGCCCTCCGACTCCTCGTCGTCCGGGAACTCGAGCCCCGCGCCGCCCGCGTTGGACCTGACGCTGTCGAGCCCCTGCTGTGCCTTCGGCCGGGAGGCGTACCCCTGGCCGGAGTCGGCGATGACGTTCCCGTTCTGGTGGACGAGCCGCCAGCGGTACTCGCTGGCCGCGTCCTCGAACACCTCGAACGCGGCGGGGTCGATCCGGAGGTAGTCCGCGGCCGCGACGTGGTCGCGCAGCTTCGAGAGCGCGCGCTTCGCGTTCGACTTGGAGGCGTACCCCTCGCCGGAGTCGCCGATGATCTCGCCGTTGTCGTGGCGGAGCCGAAAGCGCCACTCGTCGGCGGCGTCGGCGTACAGCTCGAACGTCGCGTCGCTCTCCGGGCCCTCCGTCTCGTCCGGGATGGCCACGTCCGGGTCCGTCGCGTCGGTCGGCTCCGGGCCGTCGTCGGCCACGGCCGCCGCCTCCTCGACCGGCGTCTCGATCCGGAGGAAGCCGGCGCCAAGCGCGTTCCGGCGCACGCTGTGGAGGCCCTGCTGGGCTTTCCCGCGGCTGCTGTACCCCTGTCCGGCGGTCGCGATGACGTTGCCGTTGCGGTGGCGGAGCCGCCAGCGCGGCTTCCCGCTCGCGTCCTCGAACAGCTCGAACCGGGCCTTGCTCTCGCGCAGCGACGCGACGACGGCCTCCGCGGCCGTCAGCTCGTCACGGGTCGCTTCGAGGTCGGCCTCTGTCTCCGAGAGATCTTCACGGGCCGCCTCCAGCTCAGACTCCGTCGACGCCAGTTCGCCGCGGGTCACCGCCAGCTCCTCACCCGCCTTCTCGGCCGTCGCGGTCGCCGCGGCGGCCTCGTCGCGCATGCGCTCGTAGTCCTCGTAGACGGGGTCCGAGAGCAGGGGGACGACCGTCCCCGCGACCCCGATCAGGAGGAGCCCGACCCCGTAGACGGTGATCACGGCCGGGTCGCCCGACGCGGTGAGCCACCCGTCCGGGAAGACGTTCACGAACCACACGACGCCGAGGACGCTCACCGCCGTGCCGAGGTAGCCGAGGTACGTCCCGGTCCGCCGGAGCGGGAACCGGATCACGGCCCCGAGCATCACGAACGGCGGGGCCAGCGCGGCCAGCGCGTACCCGACACCGCGGGCGACGGTCGCCGACTCGGTGAGGAGAAACACCGCGACGCCGGCGAGGCCGAGCAGCACGCCGAAGCCGAACAGCCAGTAGCCGTTCACCTCGTCGGTCGTCGTCGGCGTGCCGATTCGCCGCCGGTACAGTCCGCCGCCGTCTTGTTTGTCATCTGTTGCCATATGACGGCTGACTCCGGCTAGCCGGTTATATGTAGTGGCGATTGACACGAGCGCGCGCTCGCCTCCCCGACTACCGCGACCCGAGCGTTTACGACCCTGACGCTCCCTCGTGGTGGCATGTACGTACTGCGAGGCGGTCGCGTGGCGGACGCCGAGGGGACCCGCGAGGCCGACGTGGCGGTCGCGGACGGCGATATCGTCGCGGTCGGCGAGCCGGCGGCGGTCGACGACGCGGTCGCGGAGCGCGACGCGGGGGAGGTCACGGAGGTCGACGCCGACGGGCGGGTCGTCTCGCCCGGACTGATCGACGCGCACGTCCACGCGATGATGGACGGGCGACCGGACGTCTCGACGGCGGTCTCCGACAGCGACTACGCGGCGAGCTACCGGGCCGCGAGCAACCTCGAGGCCGCGGTCGAAGCGGGCGTCACGACCGTCCGCGACCTCGGCAGCCGCGGGACGCTCGCGCTCGACGCCGGCGAGGCGATCGCGGCCGGCGACATCGACGGGCCGCGCGTGCTCGCCTGCGGCCGCAACGTGATCATGACCGGCGGCCACGGCAACTGGTTCGGTCGGGAGGCCGACGGCCCCGCGGAGGTGCGGAAGGCGGCCCGCGAGCAGCTGAAGGCGGGCGCGGACGTGCTCAAGTGTATGGCCACCGGCGGTGTGCTCACCGAGGGCGCGGTGACGGGTGCGCCCGAACTGACGCCCGAGGAGCTCGCCGCGTTCACCGACGCCGCGGCGCCCACGGACACGCCGACCGCGGCCCACGCTCACGGCGAGGTCGGGATCAAGAACGCGGTGGAGGCCGGCATCTCTAGTATCGAACACGGGACATTCATGGACCGCGAGGCCGCCGAAATGATGGCCGAGCGCGGCACCTACTGGGTGCCGACCGCGAGCGCCCTCCGCGGCATCGTCGACAACGGGATCGAGGCCGGGATCCCCGAAGACGCCGTCGCGAAGGCCGAGGACGCCGCCGAGCGCTTCGGCGACGCGTGGGACCACGCGCTCGACGCGGGCGTCCCGATCGCGATGGGGACCGACGCGGGCACGCCGTTCAATTTCTTCGAGGAGATCCCGCAGGAGATGGGGTACATGGTCGATTACGGGCTCTCGCCGGAGCGCGCGCTGGAGGCCGCCACGGTTAACGCCGCCGATCTGCTCGGACTCGACGACGTGGGGCTCGTCGCCGAGGGGTATCGGGCCGACCTCGTCGTCCTCGACGCCGACCCGACCGAGGACGTCGAGGCGTGGCGGGACCCGGACGCGGTGTTCGCCCGCGGCGAGCGCGTCGCCTGACGGCCGACCCGGACACCGTCCGACTGCCGCTCGCGAACCGGCCTTTTTACCGGGTCGCGCCCCGACGATCGACCGATGACGACCTCGTCGACCCGGCACGCGGACCCGGACGAGAACCCTTACGTCGAAGACCCGCCGACCGACTTCGACCCGGCCGCCGACCTCTCCGAGGACGAGGCCGCCGAACAGGCCGCCCTGCTCCGGGCGGCCGTCCGCGAACACGACCACCGGTACTACGTCGAGGCCGCCCCCCTCGTCACCGACGAGGAGTACGACCGGCTGTTCGCCCGACTGGCGGACCTCGAAGCGGCGTTCGACCTCCCGACCGAGGACTCGCCGACGCGCCGAGTCGGCGGCGAACCGCTCGACGAGCTGGAGAGCGTCGAGCACGTCGCGCCGATGCGCTCGATCGACAACGACACCGACGCCGACGCCGTCCGCGAGTTCGACGAGCGCGTCCGCGAGGGGTTGGCGGACGCGGCCGACGCTGGCGACCTCCCCGGGTTCGACCCCGGCGACCTCGCGTACGTCTGCGAGCCGAAGTTCGACGGGCTCTCCGTCGAGGTGCTGTACGAAGGCGGCGCGTACGTCCGCGCGGCAACGCGCGGTGACGGGCGCGAGGGCGACGACGTGACCGAGCAGGTCCGGACGATCGGATCGGTCCCCGCGCGGCTCCGGGGCGACGACCACCCCGAGCGCCTCGCGGTCCGCGGGGAGGTGTACATGCCCCGCGACGCATTCGAGGCGTACAACGAGGCGCTCATGGAGCGGGGCGAGGAGCCCTTCGCGAACCCTCGGAACGCAGCGGCCGGGACGCTCCGCCAACTCGACCCCGCGGTCGTCGCCGAGCGCCCCCTCGACGTCTTCTTCTTCGACGTGCTGGCGTGGGAGGCGGGCGACGACGGCCCCGGGCGCCCCGCGCGCCACCGCGACGCGCTCGACGCGTTCGCGTCGCTCGGCCTCCGGCGGAACGACCGCGTGAAAGTCGTCGACGATGTCGAGGCCGCGATCGACTACCGCGACGAGATCCTCGCCGCCCGCGACGAGCTGAACTACGCGGTCGACGGCGTCGTGATCAAGGTCGACGCGCAAGCGCACCGCGAGGCGCTCGGGAGCACGTCGCGCGCGCCGCGGTGGGCGTTCGCGCACAAGTTCCCGCCGCGGACCGCGACGACAACGGTCGAGGGCGTCACGGTCCAGGTGGGCCGCACCGGACGGCTCACGCCCGTCGCCGAGCTCGACCCCGTCGCGGTCGGCGGGGTCACCGTCTCGCGCGCGACGCTCCACAACCCCGCGGAGATCGAGGCGCTCGGCGTGAACGTCGGCGACCGGGTCCGGATCTACCGCGCGGGCGACGTGATCCCCTACGTCCCGGAGGTCGTCGAGAAGCGGTCGGAGGGGACCTACCAGTTCCCCGAGAACTGCCCCGTCTGCGGCGCCGCGGTCGGGCGCGACGGCCCGCTCGCGTTCTGTACCGGCGGGCTCGGCTGCCCCGCGCAGCTGGAGCGGGCGGTCGAACACTGGGCGCGCCGCGACGCGCTCGACGTGGAGGGGCTCGGCCCGGAGCGCGTCGAACAGCTCCGCGAGGCCGGCCTCGTCGAGTCGCTGCCGGACCTGTACGACCTGACCGCCGCCGATCTCGCCGCACTGGAAGGGTGGGGCGAGACGAGCGCCGAGAACCTGATCGCCGAGCTCGACGCCACCCGCGACCCGCCGCTCGACGACTTCCTCGCCGGACTCGGGATCCCGGACGTCGGCGCGACGACGGCGCGGGCGCTCGCCGCGCACTTCGGGACGCTCGACGCCCTCCTCGACGCCGACGAGGCGGCCCTCCGCAAGGTCGACGACGTCGGCCCCGAAGTGGCCGGGTCGATCCGCTCGTTCTTCGACCGCGAGGAGAACCGCGCCGCGATCGCGGGGCTCCGCGAGCGCGGCGTCGACCCCGAGCCGTTCGAGAGCGACGCGGGCGACGGTCCGGCCGACGCGCTCGACGGCCTCACCTTCGTGTTCACCGGGTCGCTCTCCGTCCCGCGGAGCGAGGCCCAGGCGCACGTCGAGGCGCACGGCGCGTCGGCGACGTCGAGCGTCTCCGGGAACACGGATTACCTCGTCGCCGGCGAGAACCCGGGCCGGTCGAAGCGCGACGACGCGGCCGCCGAGGACGTGCCGGTCGTCGACGAGGACGGGTTCGGCGACCTGCTCGCGGACCGCGGCGTCGACTGGCCGCCGACCGACGACTGAGGCGACGGGAACGGGGGCACCGTCGGCCGCGCTCCGCGGCGACCCGCAACCATTTATCAACTTACGACGGAACCGAATGATATGACCGCGATTGAACTGCGGGGCGTGACCAAGGAGTTCGGCGACGTCACGGCCGTCCGCGACCTCGATCTCACCGTCGAAGACGGCGAGGTGTACGGGTTCCTCGGTCCGAACGGCGCGGGCAAGTCGACGACGATCGACATGCTCTTGGACCTCGTCCGCCCGACGGCGGGGACGGTCCGCGTCCTCGGTGCCGACGTGGCGACCGACGGGGTCGATGTCCGGCGTCGGACCGGCGTGCTCCCCGACGGATTCTCTGTGTACGACCGCCTCTCCGGGCGGAAACACGTCGAGTTCGCCGTGGAGTCGAAAGAGGCCGCGGACGACCCAGACGCGCTGTTGGCGCGCGTCGGGCTCGCCGACGCCGCCGACCGGGCCGCCGGGGAGTACTCGAAGGGGATGCGCCAGCGGCTCGCCCTCGCGATGGCGCTCGTCGACGACCCCGACCTGCTGGTCCTCGACGAGCCCTCCTCCGGCCTCGACCCGGCCGGCGCGAAGGAGATGCGCGAGATCGTCCGCGCGGAGGCCGAGCGCGGTGCGACCGTCTTCTTCTCCTCGCACATCCTCGAACAGGTCGACGCCGTCTGCGACCGCGTGGGCATCCTCCGCGACGGCGAACTGGTGGCCGAAGACTCCGTCGAGGGGCTCCGCGAGGCCGTCGGCGGTGAGGAGACGCTTGACGTGGCGGCCGCCGGCGCCGACGACGAGGCGGTGGCGGCGGTCCGCGCGCTCGACGGCGTCTCGGGCGTCACCCGCGACGGCGACGAACTGGTGGTGAACTGCGACAGCGACACGAAGACCGAGGTCATCGCCGCCTTGGAGGACGCCGGCGTCGCGGTCGCCGACTTCCACACCCGCGAGGCGTCGCTAGAGGACCTCTTCCTCGCATACACGGAGGGTGACGCGGCGACGCGCGACGCCGGCGCCGCCCCCTCCGCGCCGACCGAGGGCGAACCGACCGACGACGCGACGGACGACGATTCGGCGCCCGAGGAGGTGGACCGATGAGCCTCATCGCCATCGCCCGGAAGGACTTCCAAGAGACGGTCCGGTCACGGGGCATGATCGCTTTGGTGGTGCTGTTCTCGCTGCTCGTCGCGGCGTTCGCGTTCGCCGTGCGCCCCACAGCCGAGAGCGAGCAGTTCGCCACGGAGGTGCTGTTGAGCGTCTTCATTGGTCCGTTCCTCGTCACGACGCTCGTCCCGCTCGTCGGCGTCGTCGTCGGCTACAACGCGGTGAGCGGCGAGCGCGAGTCCGGTTCGCTGAAACTGCTCCTGTCGCTGCCGCACTCGCGGGCGGACGTGGTCTTCGGCAAGGTCGTCGGCCGCGGCGCGGCGCTCGCGCTCGCGGTGTTCGCCGGCTTCCTGCTCCCCGCGCTCGTGTTGATCGCCGCGCCCGTCGTGTTCAACGGCGGCGCGTTCCTCGGGTACACGGTGTTCGCGGCCGCGCTCGGCGTCGTGTTCGTCTCGATCGCGGTGGGCTTCTCCGCCGCGTCGTCGACCCAGCGCCGGGCGCTCATCGGCGGCGTCGCGATCTACGTCCTCTTCGTCCTGCTCTGGGGCGCAGTCACCGGGCGGCTCGTCGGGGCGGCCGGCCCCCTCGTCGACGCGCTCCCGGTGTCGGCGACGCAGCTCCGGGTGTTCCTCCGCGTCTCGAACCCCACGACCGCGGTGGAGGCGCTGTCGAACGCGTTCCTCGGCGAACAGCTGTTCAGCGGCGAGACGGCGAACCAGCAGCTCTCCGCGGCCGCGATGTTAGTCTTCTGGACACTCGCGCCGCCGCTCGCCGGCCTGCTGAAGTTCGACACCGACGACCTGTAAGCGGGAGCCGCGCCTGCGGCTCGCGGAGTCGCTCGCCGCAGGAAGTTGGATCGGGGGGATTCGAACCGCGCCCTCAGACACGCACGTCGCTGTCGCTCACGGTGTGTTCGCGACAGCGACAGTGGGCTCGGGCGGGTTCGAACCGAAATCGGACGTGCTCGCTCGCTCCGCTCGCTGCGCGCGACCGATAGGGTTCGACAGCCCTCGCAGACATTCCTGTGACTCACTTCGTTCGTCCCAGAAATGGGCTCGGGCGGGTTCGAACCGCCGATCTCAGCCTTGTAAAGGCCGCGTCATAACCAGCTAGACCACGAGCCCTCACCCGTCTGAACCCACCGGGAGCGGAAAACGGTTTCTTTCTCCGGCGCGACGATCGACCGTGAACCGCCGTCTCGCCGGGGTCGCGGCCGCGCTCGCGCTCGTCCTCCTCGCCGTCGCCGCCGTCGCCGCGACCAATCCCGCGTTCCTGATCACCGGCTACGACACGACCACGGTCGAGGCCGTCGACGGCGACACCGGGGAGTCGCTCGCGACGGTCGAGGCCCGCGTCGCCGACGGCTTCCTGAAGCAGTACGTCGGACTCTCCGCGACCGACGACCTCGACGCGGGCGAGGGGATGCTGTTCGTTCACGGCGACGCCGCCGAGCGCGCCTACGTGATGCGCGACATGGCGTTCCCAATCGATATCGTCTTCGTCGATACCGACGGGACCGTCACGACGATCCACGAGGCCGCGCCGGAGTCAGGCTCGCTCACGCGCTACGAGGGCACCGGGAAGTACGTCCTCGAAGTCCCCCGCGGGTGGAGCGAGCGCCACGGCGTCGACCCCGGCGACCGACTGGTGAGCGACCGCGAGTGACGCCGCGGCGCCGCGGTCGCGCCCGGCGACGAAACCGCTTTCAGCCTCGCCGGCGTCGCCACGACCATGACCGGACTCCCCGCCCGGATCGCGTGGAACCTCCGCCACCGCTGGCGGCGGATGTTCGCGCTCTGCGTTGTCGGCGCCGGCGTCGCCGCGCCCCTCCTCACCGGCGTCTGGTGGTGGCTCCCGCTCGTGTGGTTCTTCGGCCTCTTCATCGCGCTCCCGATCCTCCACACGCTGGTGAAGCCGGTCCCGGACGACGGCTCCGACGAGGACGCGCACGCGACCGGCGACCCCGCGCTCGACGCCCTCCGCGAGCGCTACGCGAACGGCGACATCGACGAACGCGAGTTCGAACGCAAGCTGGACCGCCTCCTCGAAACCGAGGACGCCGAGACGGTCGACGCCCCCGGCGAGGACGTCGCGAACAGGGTCCGCGAGGGCGTCCGGCGCGAGGTAGAGCGGCTGCGGGAGTGAAAACGAGGCCACCCCCCGAAAGCGATTCCGGCGCGTTACTCGTCGATCTCGCGGTTGTGGACCGCTTCGCCGGAGGTCCCGTCGAAGAGGTGGATCGTCTCTTCGGGGATCTCGACGGTGATCTTGTCGCCGGCCGAGACCTGCTGGAGGCCGCCGACGGTGGCGATGAACGTCTCGCCCTCCGGGGCGTCCGCGAACCGGAGGTACACGGTGTTCTCGTCGCCCATCGGCTCGACGACCTCGACGACCGTCGAGAAGGTGTGGTCGCCGGCCGAGTCGCCGGCCAGCGAGATGTCCTCCGGACGGACCCCGAGGGTGAGGTCGGTCACGTCGCCCACGTCGTCGAGCGTCGACCCCGAGAGCGGGTAGTCGAACATGTCGCCGACGAGGGTCTCGCCGTCCCGCTCGACGGGGAAGAAGTTCATCGACGGGTCGCCGATGAACCCGGCGACGAACCGGTTCGCCGGCTCGTGGTAACACTCCAGCGGCGTCGCGACCTGCTGGAGCTCGCCGGCGTTGAGGATCGCGATCCGGTCGCCCATCGTCATCGCCTCGGTCTGGTCGTGCGTGACGTACATCGTCGTCACGTCGAGCTCGTCTTGGAGGCGCTGAAGCTCCGTCCGCATCTCCGACCGGAGCTTGGCGTCGAGGTTGCTGAGCGGCTCGTCCATGAGAAACACCTCCGGGTCGCGGACGATCGCCCGCCCGAGCGCCACCCGCTGCCGCTGGCCGCCGGAGAGGTCGGCTGGCTTCCGGTCCAGCAGCTCGGCGATGCCCATCGTCTCCGCGGCGTCGGCGACGCGCGTCTCGATCTCCCCGTCGGAGAGATCCGTCGACTCCTCTAACCCGAACGCCATGTTCTCCTCCACGGTCATGTGGGGGTACAGGGCGTACGACTGGAACACCATCGCGATGTCCCGGTGCTGCGGTTTCACGTCGTTGACCCGCTGGCCCGCGAGGCGGATCTCCCCGCTGGAGATCGTTTCAAGGCCAGCGACCATCCGGAGCGTCGTCGACTTGCCACAGCCCGAGGGACCGACGACGACGAGGAACTCGCCGTCGCGCATCTCGATGTCGACGTCGTCGACGGCGACAATCTCGCCGTCGCCGTCGGGGAACACCTTCGTCACGCCGTCGAGTTCGAGCGTTCCCATCCTATCGCCCCCGCGAGTCGGCGCGGCGGTTTGAGAGCGATTCCTCCGGTCGGCTGCGTGAGTGCTGTCGAGTCATAGATTGCTGCTGGCGAGCGATGGCGGTCACGTCGCCACCCCCTCGGCGAACTCCTCGCCGAACGCGATGTACACCGCGAGCGTCGGGAGGGCGGCGATGAACGCGCCCGCCATGCGGAGCGCGAAGTCTTGGCCTTCGAGCGACGTTCCCAGTCCCGCGAGGATCAACACGATCGGCGCGGCCGCGCTGGACTCCGTTTGGACCAACACGAGGGTGAACAGGAGGTCGTTCCAGATCTGTGTGAACTGATAGATCAGGACCACCGCGAACATCGGTCCCGAGAGCGGGAGCACGATGCGGCGGTAGATCCGGCGAATCGACGCGCCGTCCAGCCGCGCCGCCTCGATCATCTCGTCGCTCATGTTCTTGTAGTACGACCTGAACAGAACAGTACAGATCGGCAGGCCGTACGCCACGTGCGTGATGATCAGTTCGATGACGCTGGCGTAGTCGTTGTTGATCCCGAGCGCCCACAGGAACCCTAACCACTCCTGGAGCGGGATCATCGACCAGAACTGCGAGAGCGGCACGAGAACGGCCTGATAGGGAATGAATACCCCGGCGACCAGCAGCGCGAGGACCGGCGCCTTGTACTTCTGCTTCCAATTCGACTGGGTGAGCCCGTAGGCGGTGAAACTCCCGAGGAGTGCCG
The DNA here is from genome assembly GCF_002727095.1 of Halorubrum sp. C191. NCBI lineage: Archaea > Methanobacteriati > Methanobacteriota > Halobacteria > Halobacteriales > Haloferacaceae > Halorubrum > Halorubrum sp. C191. The sequence goes on from NZ_NHNZ01000041.1 coordinate 63,080, forward strand.
AGATGACGGTCGCCGGGATCGCGTACAGCGCGCTGTTGATGAGTCCCCGGCCGAGCGCGTCGAACGCCGCCCGCCACTTCTCGAAAGTGAACGTACCGCCCGTGGGCGGCGCGAAGGGAAGGGACCCGCTCACGCCGCTGGCCGTCTTGAACGAGGTGACGAGCCCCGACTCGATCGGGATCAGGAAGAAGCTCAACATCCCGAGCAGCCCGAGGTACAGGAGGACCCGGTACGCGTCGAGGCCCGAGAGTAGTCCAGCGGACGCTCCGGGGTCCGCTTCCGTTACCGTACCACCGTCGGTTCGTGCGTCGTTGCTCATAGGTTCCCTCGGTTGTACTGGTAGTAGAGGTACGGACCGACGATGCCGAGCGTCATCACGAACAGGGTGATGGCGACCGCGGACGCGTACGCCCAGTTCAGGTTCGCGTACGCCTCGCGAACCATCTTTGTCGCGAGGATGTCGGCCCCGTTCGGTGGTCGGTACCCGCCGACGAGCGAGTAGAGGAAGTCGAACGCCTTCAGCGCGAACACCATCAGGACGACCGAGGCGCTGATCGTCGACCCCTTCAGCTGGGGGATGATCACGCGCCAGTACATCCTGACCGTGGAGGCCCCGTCGACCTTCGCCGCCTCGTAGTGTTCGTTCGGAATCGCCCGCAGGCCCGCGAGGAACACGACCATCGCGTACCCAGCGAACTGCCACATCAGCGCGAACATGACTGCCCAGAGGACGATGTCCGGGTTCCCGATCCAGTCGACTCGGCCGAGTCCGAGCGACGTGATCACGATGTTGATCACCCCGTTGTTGAAGTTGAACATCCACGCCCAGAACTGGGCGGTGACGACGAACGAGAGGCTCATCGGCAGCAGGTAGATCGTCCGGAAGGTGTTCTCGAACCGGATGTTCCGGTCGATGAGGATCGCCAACCCGAGCCCGAGCGCAAGCGTCACGAGGGTGAACCCGACGAGCAGGATGAAGGTGTTGATCGCGGCGTCGACGAACCCGCTGTCCGCCAACGCGCGGCTGTACATCTGGAGGTCGAGGTCGCTGTAGTCCGGGGTCCCGAATCCGGTGAAGTCCGTCAGCGATATCAGGAGGTTCCAGATGATCGCTCCGTAGACGAACAGTCCCACCAACAGGAACGGCGGGAGCCAGAACTGCGACGACTCCACGAAGTCGCTGCCGAAGCGCTCGTTCAGCGCGGCGACCGGACTGAACCCGGAGCGCTGCCCGTCCTCGGCGACGCCGCCGTCCGTGACCGCGTCGCCACTGTCGTCGCCGGTGTCAGTATTTCGTGTCATATTGTTCTTCGTGCGCCGAAACCGCCGAAATCCGGTCGCATCGTGGACCGGAGTCAGTTAGAGACCGCGTCGACGAATCCTTGCGTGGCGGCGTCGACGTCGTACGGTCCGGAGAATTCGCTGGAGATCACGTCGTTCAGCGACGTCATGGTCTCCGAGGGGACGCCGAGACCGTGCTGGAGGTTCGGCGGTCGCTGGTCCGCGCTGGCGAAGTCCTCCTGCGTCTCCTGGAGGTACGGGCCGAACTGGCTCATGTCCACGTCGGTGCGCGTGGGGATCGAGCCCTTATACTGGTTGAACGCGACCTGTGCCGCCTCGCTGCCGGCGAAGGCCATGAACTGCTCCGTGGCCTCCGGACTCGGGTTGTCCGAGGGGTAGAGGAACGAGTCGAAGTGGAGCATGTACATGCCCTCCGAGCCGGGGTACGTCTTGAAGCCCCAGTCCTCGTCGTAATTGAAGTCCTCGGCGTTCCGGTAGGCGCCGGCCGCCCAGTTCCCCTGGTGGATGAACGCCGCGTTCCCCTCGATGATGTTCTGGTTGGACTCGGTGAGCCCGATCGAGGAGGCGTCCTCGTTGATGTAGTTCCCGAGGATCTCCGCGAGCGACTCGAAGGTCGCGCGGACAGCGGCCTCGTCCGGGCTCCCGTCAAGGAAGCTCATGTACGCGTCGTACCCCTCCTGTCCGAGCATCGTCGAGGCGAACAGCTGGGTCGTGGTCCAGGTGCCGCTCGCGCCGTGGGTCATCGGAATCGCGTCAGTCTCGCTCTGGACCGTCTCCAGCGCGTCGATCAGCGCCGAGACGCTCGTCAGCGAGTCGGGGTCGACGCCCGCTTCCTCGACGACCGACGTGTTGTAGAACAGGCAGTTCAGCCGGTGCGAACCGAGCGGAACGGCCCGGTACGCGCCGTTGTACTGGTGGAGGTCGACCGCCTCGTCGACCATCACGTCCTCGAAGCCTTCGGACTCCCAGACGCCGCCGACCTCGCCCAGCACGCCCTCGTACCGCTGGAGGTTCGGGCCGGGCCAGTTGGCGAAGGAACTCGGCGGGTCGCCGTTCTGGAGCCGGTTCGCGACGACCGCGTCGAGGTTCTGATTCCCGCCGCCGCCGATCGGGTTGAACTCGTGGTCGACGTCCGGATACTCCTCCTCGAAGGCCGCGACGAGTGCTTCGGCCGCGCGGGCGCCGTCGCCGCCGGTCCACGCGTGGAGCACTTCGAGCGTGTTATCGCTGCCGCCGTCGCTACCGTCGCCGCCGTCGCTACCGTCGCCGCCGTCGCTACCGTCGCCGCCGTCGCTACCGTCGCCGCCGTTGCCGCCGGAACAGCCAGCGAGGCCTGCGAGCGTCGCTGCCCCCGTCGCTCCGACGAAGTGTCGCCGCGACAACCGCTTGTCTTGATTTGTCATGGTACTTCACTATGTACAATGGATCTTTGGCATATATACTTACTCATTTTTTTAGAACTATTTTTGACGGATTTCTTTACGGACGGTTTCAGTCCCGAGCGACCCGGGACCGACGGGCATACCACGGTTCGGGCGATGAGCGTACTCATGCGCCCCTCGATCGCCGCCGTCACGTACCCGATCGCCGGCGACGCCGCCGAGCGACCGCTGCTTGCTGTCTGGCTGCTGTTCGCGCTGTCGGTCGTCGTCCCCGTGCTCCCGGCGGTGCCGGTCGTCGGCTACCTCGTCCGCGTGTTGGCCGCCAGCGAGCGCGGCGAGTCGATCCCGCCGTTCCTCTCCGAGCCGCGGACGCTCGTTCGTCGGTCGATCGGGGGAGCGGTCGTCTGTTTGGCGTACCTCGGCGTTCCGCTCGCTGCCCTCCTCGTGACGCTCTACGGGGTCGTCTCGCTGGAACCCGGCGCGAACGCGCCTGTCGGTCGGATCCTCGCCGGCTCGACGGCCGTCCTCTTCCTCGGCATCCTCGGCACGTATCTCGCGCCGATCGCGTTGACCGTGTACGGGCGCGAGGGGTCGCTCCGCGGAGCGTTCTCCCCGGACGCCGTCCGCCCGGTCGCCGGACACGCGGCGTATTTCTTCGGCTGGACGCTCGGCTTCACCGCGCTCGTGGTCACCGTTGGAGTCGGCGGCGCGCTGTTCACCCTGTCGCGTCTCGGCCCCCTCGCCGGGACCCTCGTCCTCGCGTACGGCCTCCTCGTGGCCGCGTACCTCCTGGGTCGCGCCGTCGAGCGCGCGAGGCGACGGTAGGCCGCGCTGTCGGCCGCCGAACGCACGCCGCTGGGGGCGCCGCGACCGACCGATTCTTGACCGGGCGGCCCGGAGGTGACGGTAATGCAGGGACCGCTGTGGATAGACACGCACGCGCCAGATCTCGACGAGATCCGGCAAAACGAGGCCCGCGACCGCCTGCGCCGGGCCGTCGACGAGCCGATGAACCTCGTCGTTCAGGGGCCGCCGGGGGTCGGGAAGACGGCGGCCGCGCGCGCGCTCGCCGACGCGTCGCACGCCGACCCGGACGCCGACCTGATCGAGATCAACGTCGCCGACTTCTTCGGCCGGACGAAAAAAGAGATCCGCACCGACCCGCGGTTCGAGGGTTTCCTCGCGGGGCGGAGCAGCATGGCGAAACGCGACATGATAAACCGCGTGCTGAAGGAGTCCGCGTCGTACGCGCCGATGTCCGGCGAGTACAAGACGGTCCTGTTGGACAACGCGGAGGCGATCCGCGAGGACTTCCAGCAGGCGCTGCGCCGCGTGATGGAGAAGCACCATCGGACCACGCAGTTCGTGATCGCGACCCGCCAGCCCTCGAAGCTTATCGCCCCGATCCGGTCGCGCTGCTTCCCGGTCCGCGTGCGCTCCCCGACGACCGACGAGACGATCGACGTCCTCGAGACGATCTGCGACTGCGAGGGCGTCGACTACGACGGTGACGGGCTGGAGTTCGTCGCCAGCGCGGCCGGCGGCGACCTCCGAGAGGCGATCCTCTCGGCGCAGGCGACCGCCGTGGAGGGCGACGAGCTCACCATGTCGACCGCCTACGAGACGCTCGGCGAGGTCGGCGACGACGACGCGCTCCGCGAGGCGCTCGCCGCCGCCCGCGACGGCGACCTGAAGGGCGCGCGCTCGACGCTCGACGACCTCCTCGACGAGGGGTACAGCGGGCAGGAGCTGCTCCGCGAGACGCTCCGTGTCGCCCGCGCCGGTTCCGAGTTCGGCGGCGACGACCTCGCGCGGCTCCACGCGCTCGCCGGCGAGGTCGACCTCGACATGACAGACGGGCTCGACGACACGACGCACCTCGTCCACCTGCTCGCGGCGTGGGCCGCGGGGCGGACCGAGCTCTCGCCCGAACTGCGGGACGCGGAGGTGCCCCCGTGAGCCGCGCGCCGCCGCTCTCGCGGCTCCTCCCGTTCCCGGTGGTCGACGCCGCGTGGGACTTGGCGCTCGTCCCGGCGCTCGCGGGCGCCGTCGCGCTGCCTGTCCTCTCGCCGGTCGGCGTCGCGCTCGTCGCGCTCGCGGTCGGGATCCTCTGGTTCCACCGCGACCCGGAACGCGATCCGCCCGACCCGGAGGAAGCGGTCGTCTCCCCCGCCGACGGCACGGTCTCCGTCGTGCGCGAGGAGGGTTCGCGGCTCCGCGTCGGCGTGTTCATGAACGTCACCGACGTCCACGTCAACCGCGCGCCGATCGCGGGCGAGGTAACGGAGGTCCGCCACCGCCCCGGCGCGAACCGCCCCGCGTTCGACAAGGAGTCGGACCGCAATGAGCAGGTCGCGATCGACTTCGGCGACTACGAACTGCTCGTCATCGCCGGCTGGTTCGCCCGCCGGATCCACCCCTCGGTCGAGGCGGGCGACCGGGTCGAGCGCGGCGACCGCGTCGGACACGTTTCGTTCGGCTCGCGCGCGGACGTCGTGTTGCCCGCGGACGTGACGCGCGACGACCTCCTCGTCAGGGAGGGCGACGGCGTGCGCGCGGGCGAGACGATCATCGCGGAGCGGCCGGACGATCCTTAGATCCCTCGCGCGACGCGGTCGAACGGTTCCGGACCTCTCGCGCGGCGCTGTTGCGCACGGCGTCGAATCGGGCGTCGCCTCGGACCGCACGACCGACATCCGAGTTCGGGCATACGCTTTTGTTTCGCGGCAGTGACCGTTATCGCGTATGCCAGATGATACCATCCACGAGTCGAAGCGGTCGCGGACCCGACAGGGGCTGGCCACGTACCTCCGCCGGATCGCTCGGGCGCTGGGACGCGGCGAGCCGGTGCCGGTCGACGAGGCCGGCACGGTGACCGTCGACGCGGCCGCCACCGGCGACGTCGAGGTCGAACTCGAACGCGACGACGAGACGGTCCACCTCGAGGTCGAGATGGAGTGGCCCGATGAGGAGGCCGCGGTCGACTCCGACGCGGCCGCGAGCAAGGCCACGTTCGAGCTGTACGCCGACAGCGCCGACCAGTACCGCTGGCGGCTCCGACACGACAACGGGAACATCATCGCCGACGGCGGCGAGGGGTACGCCGACAAGCGCGACGCCCGCTCGGGGATCGAGAGCGTCCAGCGGAACGCCCCGGGTGCGCACGTCGTCGACGTCTCGCGCGACGAGGAGGCGCCAGACGAGGGGGGCAGCGACGCCGTCTTCGAGCTGTTCCGCGACAAGGCGGACAAGTACCGCTGGCGGCTCCGGCACGGCAACGGCAATGTCATCGCCGACGGGGGACAGGGGTACGCCTCCAAACAGAAGGCGAAACAGGGGCTGCGCAGCGTCAAGTCGAACGCGCCGGGCGCGGCCGTCGAGGAGCCCGGAGACGCCGAGGGATCCGAGGAGTAGCACCGCCCGCCCCGTCTGGGGCTTCGACCCGCCCGGTCCGATCCCGCTCGACCGACCGCGGACCGCACCGCTTATTCGCCGGCCCTCACTACCTCGGGCCGACATGGACGCGCTCGACGCCAAGTACCCGTTCTTCGCGAGCGCCCGCGAGGCGGTCGCGTCCGCCGGGGTGTCGCTGCCCGACCTCGTCGCGGCCGACGCCCCGGCCGTCGAGCGCGCCCGCGAGCGCGTCGAGCGCGCGCTCCTCGAAGGAACGGTCGCCTCGGAGAGCGGCGCGTTCCCCGGCGAGTCGGCGTACGACGTACAGGCCGAACTCCTCTCGTACCCCATCGCCCGGATCCTCGTGTCGCTGCTCGACTCCGACCCCGCCATCGAGAAGTACGCTGCCGCTGAGGCGGCGACTGCTATGGACCGGGTTCGTCGCGACCTCGAGACCGACGACGAGTTGCGGTCGGTGTCGACCGCGACGGTTGCGCTCGACGACCTGCTCGCCGAGTTCGACCTCGCGGACGCGGTGCGCCCCGGCCGTAGCGCCCCCGCCGGCGTCAGCGGCGGTTCGAGGGGCGGCGCGGCCGGGGGACCGACCGGGAAGGCCGCGGGCCGCGACCCCGACCACTACCGGATCGACGTCGGATCCTACCTCCGGCTCACCTCGCCCGAGTGGGGGGACTCGTGGCGGCTCGTCAACCGCGCGCTCGCCGACGGCGCGGTGCGCGTCACGCGCGACGAGCTACTGGCGGCGCTGGAGGCCGCCGTCGAGGAGCGCGTCGCCGAGGGACTTCCGTTCGAGGACCTCGGGGAATCGCTCGCCGAGGCGCTGGAGTCCCGTGTGGCCGACCTCCGGGGCCTGCTCTCCGAGCGGACGTACGCCGAACCGCCGGATGTCGTCGACCGCGAACTGTTCCCGCCGTGTATGACCAACCTGATCGAGAAGGCCGCGGACGACACTAAGCTCTCGTCGGCCGAGTCGTTCGCGCTGATGGCGTTCCTCGTCGGCATCGGGATGACGCCCGACGAGGTCGTCGCCTTCTGTGCCGACACGAGCCTCGACGCCGAGGGGATCCGCTACCAGACCAAGTTCCTGACCGACGACCGGGGCACCCAGTACCCTCCGCCGACCTGCGAGACGCTCGCGAACTACGGGATCTGCCACAACGAGGACGACCACATGCAGGTCGCGATCGGCCCGCTCTCGTACTACGAGAAACGCGTGGCGGCCGCCGACGAGGTGACGGACTGGCGGGCCGAGCGACGACCGGACGAGACGACCGGGGCGTGAACGCGACGCCCCGGACGCGGAGAAAGAGTCGGCGAGGTCGGACCGGCTACGGCTCGTCTTTCGCGCGCATCAGGTACGTCCCGATGCCGGCCATCAGCAGGACGAATCCGGCCAGCAGCCCGATGAGCGCGATCGCCCCTGCCTCGGGGAGGACCGTCGACCCGCCGAAGGTGACCCCGATCCCGACTAACCCGACGGTGAACACCGCGGCCGCCGCCAGCGAGACGGTGATCTGCCGACGGAGTTCCGCGTCGATTTCCATGGCTGCGGCTTCCCGTCGCCACTAAAAAAGGACTTCGATGGGCGTCCCGCCTAGCGACTCACCGCGCGAGATGGGTGATGTCCCGCCGCAGGCTGTACCCCCGCGGCACACCGACGACCTCCAGGCAGTCGGCGCACAGCACCCGCTCGTAGTCGCGGTTCGTGTCCTTCTCCAACAGAGAGACGTCTTCGAGCGGGAACACCGACTCGCACCGGTCGCACTCCGCCTTGTCGCCGTCGACGATCTTCATCGCCTCTCGGTACCCGGGATCCGTACATAAAATCGCGGCCGGCGTTATCACTCCGGATATCGGCGGTCGGAAAAATCGCGTTCGAGCGTCGGTCGATGCGGTCGGGGGTCGGTGGGCTCCGGCGTTAGCCGAAGAGCTCGCCGAGGCCCTCGCCGCCGTCGCCGTCCTCTTCGTCGTCGTCGGCCTCGTCGGCCTCCTCGGCCTCGTCGGCCTCTTCCTCCTCGTCGTCATCCGCCTCGTCGGCGGCGTCGGCGTCGGCGGCGCCACCGGCGGACGCGCCGGCGGCCGGGGCCGCGGCGGCCGTCTCGATGGCCTCCTCGATGTCGACGTCCTCCAGCGCGGCGACGAGCGCCTTGACGCGGGACTCCTCGACGTCGACGCCGGCGGCTTCCAGCACGCCGGTGACGTTGTCTTCGTTGATCTCTTCGCCAGTCTCGTTCAGGATGAGCGCAGCGTAAACGTATTCCATTGGTGTGTACCTCGTGTTATCCGAACATCGCGCCGAGACCGTCGCCGCCGTCGTCGCCGTCGTCCTCGTCGGCGTCGTCGGCGTCGGCCTCCTCGGCGTCTTCCGTGTTGTCGTCCGCCTGTTCCTCCTCGTCGTCGGCGTCGTCCGTCGCCGGCTCCGCCGCCGGCGCGGCCTCGACGCCCTGGAGCTCCTCGGGGAGCGCCTCGGCGTCGTCGATCTGCGCCGCAAGCGCGCGCAGCTGGGCGTCGGCCTTCCCGATCAGGTCGGGCACGACGTCCGGGCTCTCGATCTCCGCGAACAGCCCGACGGACTTCGCCTCGCCGGACGCCTTCGCGAGAAGGGTGCCGGCGGTGGCGGCCGTCGGGTATGCGGCGTTGACCGAGAGGTTTCGCGCGGCGGCCGCGGCGGACCGGATGTCCGCCTCGTACTCGTCGACGTCGAGTTCGAGTTCTTCTGGCTCGAACAGGACGCCCTCGGAGTAGACGGCGCGCAGGTCGAGACCGACCTCCTTGGGCTCGATGCCGAGCTCGACGAGGACGTTCGCGAGGTCGTCGTCGACGACCTCGCCCTCCTCCAGCACGGTCGAGTCCTCGGTCACCTTGATCGAGCCGTCCATGATGCGGGCGGACGCGCCGACCGTCTGGAGCTCGCCGACGAACGGTCCCGGGTCGACGCCGGTGTCGCCCTCGGGGATCACGATGTCGTTGGGGGCCACCTCGCCCGCGTTGATCGGGGCGGGGGTCTTCGAGGCTTCGAGCTGCTTGAAGAGGCCGAACGGGTTGTCGTTGGTGCCGATGAGCGCCACCTGGCCGCTGACGTACTCCGTCAGCGCCTCGACGCTGTCGCCGACCTCCTCGAGCGCTCGGGTCGTGAGCGTGTTGCGGCTCATGCGGACGGCGGCCGAGCCGTGGAGCTCCCGGCGCATGGCCTGGAGCTGCCGGCTCGGGATGCCGGCCACGCCGACGATCCCGACGGACTGGTAGGAGTCGATGAACTCGACGAGCTCGTCGACTTCCTCCCGTTTCCACTCGGGGATCGTCTCGGTCTTGCGGACCGAGCTCATACGGGCACCTCCTTCGCGGGACCCATCGTGGTCTTCACGTAGATCCCGTCGATGTTGAGCGGGCCCTTCTCGAGGTCTGCTTCGAGTCGCCGGATGATGACGTCGATGTTGTCCGAGATCGCGTCGGCGCCCATGTCTTCGGCGCCCACGCGGGTGTGGAACGTGCGCCGGTCGCGCGACCGGAGCTGTACCGTGTTCTTCATCCGGTTGACTGTGTCGACGACGTCGTCGTCCGGCTGCAGTGGGGTAGGCATCTTCCCGCGCGGACCGAGGACGGTACCGAGGTACCGACCGATGTCCTGCATCAGGTTGGCCTCCGCGACGAAGAAGTCGGTCTCGCCGGCGAGGTCCTTTGCGCGGTCGTCGTCGTCTCCTAAGTCTTCGAGGTCGTCGCTGTCCAGCACTTCGTCAGCGACCTCCTCTGCGCGGACGGCGGTTTCGCCCTCCGCGAAGACGACGATCTGTGTCTCCTGCCCCGTTCCAGCCGGCAGCACGACGGACTCGTCGATACGGTTCGACGGATCGTTGAGGTCGAGGTCTCGCAGGTTGATCGCGATGTCCACGGTCTCGCGGAAGTTCCGCTCGGGCGCATCGTCGAGTGCGAGGGTTACGGCCTCTTGTATTGTGTCTGCCATTTTCACCTCCGTAGTACGCAGGTCGCTCCTACGGGTCAGTGAAACAGGCGAAGCCTGTCTCATCGGAGAGTGGTTCATCGGAGGTTTAAAAGCGTCGAACCGCCGGTCGCCGTGTGAACCGGAGGCAGGGCCGCTCGCTGGCGGTCACGCGGTCGCGCCCGCTTCGCCGGGCCGCAGGACTCGGATTCGACGGGCGTCGAACGCCAAAACGTCGGATAGGGGAACCCTTTTGACGGCGCTCTTCGACCCATGAAGTAATGACGCAGGGTGGTCCGCCGTGACGATGGACGACCGCATCGACGACCTCCGGAAGCGCCGCGAGCGGGCGGCCAAGGGCGGCGGCGAAGACCGGATCCAGTCGCAACACGACAAGGGGAAGATGACCGCTCGCGAGCGGATCGACTACTTCCTCGATGACGGCACGTTCCACGAGTTCGACCGGTTCCGCACCCACCGCAACCACACCTTCGGGATGGAGGAGAAGCAGATCCCGGGCGACGGCGTGGTGACCGGCTACGGCGAGGTGAACGGCCGGAAGACGTTCGTCTTCGCGCACGACTTCACCGTCTTCGGCGGGTCCCTCGGCGAGGTGTTCGCCGAGAAGGTGTGTAAGGTGATGGACAAGGCGATGGACGTGGGCGCGCCGGTCGTCGGCCTCAACGACTCCGCGGGCGCCCGCATTCAGGAGGGGGTCGCCTCGCTCGGCGGCTTCGCCGAGATCTTCCGGCGCAACACGGAGGCCTCGGGCGTGATCCCTCAGATCTCGGCGATCATGGGGCCGTGCGCCGGCGGTGCGGTGTACTCTCCGGCGATCACAGACTTCACCTTCATGGTGAAAGACACGTCGCACATGTTCATCACCGGGCCGGACGTCATCGAGACGGTCACCGGCGAGGAGGTGAGCTTCGAGGAGCTGGGCGGCGCAGTGACCCACTCGTCGACATCCGGCGTGGCGCACTTCGCCGAGGAGAGCGAAGAGGAGGCGCTGGACAACATCGCGCGGCTGCTGTCGTACCTCCCGGCGAACAACGTGGAGGACCCGCCGCGCGTCGAGCCGTGGGACGACCCGGAGCGCGCGGACGACGCGCTCGCCGAGATCGTCCCCGACGCCCCCCGGAAGCCGTACGACATGAAAGACGTGATCGAGAGCGTCACCGACGAGGGCTCCTTCTTCGAGGTCCACGAGAACTTCGCGAAGAACGTCGTCGTCGGCTTCGCCCGGCTCGACGGTCACTCCGTCGGCGTCGTCGCGAACAACCCCCGCGTGAACGCCGGCACCCTCGACATCGAGTCGAGCCAGAAGGGCGCGCGGTTCGTCCGCTTCTGCGACGCGTTCAATATCCCCATCGTCACCTTCGAGGACGTGCCCGGGTTCATGCCCGGCACGGATCAGGAACACAACGGGATCATCCGCCACGGCGCGAAGCTGCTGTACGCCTTCTCCGAGGCGACCGTCCCGCTGCTCACCGTCATCACCCGGAAGGCGTACGGCGGGGCCTACTGCGTGATGTCGTCGAAGCACATCGGCGGCGACGTCAACTACGCGTGGCCCACCGCCGAGATCGCGGTGATGGGGCCGAAGGGCGCGGTCAACGTCCTCTACCGCGAGGAGCTGGCCGAGGCCGACGACCCCGACGCGCGCAGACAGGAGCTCATCGACGAGTACCGCGAGGAGTTCGCGAACCCCTACACCGCCGCCGACCGCGGCTTCGTCGACGACGTGATCGAACCGACCGAGACGCGCGCCCGCCTGATTGAGGACCTGAAGATGCTGAAGGGGAAGCGCTCGGACCAGCCCGCAAAGAAGCACGGCAACATCCCGATCTGATGGCGACCGACCACGAACCGGGCCGCGAGGGGTCGGCGGGCGAGGGTGCGACCGACGAGGCTCCGACGACAGATCCGGCGCCCGCGCTCGCCGGCCTCTCGATCCCCGACGACGCTCGCGACGACGAGGCGGCCGCGATCGCCGCCGCGGTCGCCGCGCACCTCCGGGACGGCGAACTCGCCGCGGCGGCCGCCGCGAGCGACGCGGACGACGACCGCGACGAGGACCGCTGGGGCTTCGCCGCCCGGATCGACCGGCTCCACCGCCGCCGGGTGCGCGTCCCCGTCGACGCGCCGACCGACCCGTGGACCGCGGCCGGTCGGAGCGACCGGTTCTGATCCTCTCGGCGGAGGCGACCGATCCCGACTTCTCGCCAGACCCACTTCCCTTCGCTCTGTGACGGTCGAGTTCAGACGGTCGCTCGCGCCGTCGCTGGTCGGACACTCGACACGTCGAATAGCGTCGCCGGACGCGGTGGCGTCCGGCCGCGTACATTCCCCCGACGGCGCGCCGTCGACCCGTCGCGCCGTCGACCCGGCCCTGACTCAGGGCGCGTTCGTAGATCGGTCCACTGACATATATACCTGTGGTAGTCTCTCTCGCGGTCGGTCACTCCTCTCCGAGCTCGTCGCCGCCGGAGGTCGGCGCCCCACCCCGGTCTCCGAACAGCCGGTTGAGGACCATCGGAACGACGACCACGAAGGCGAGGAGCGCGCCGACTCGGACCAACAGCGACGCGTCGGTCGCTACCGTGAGTCCGAGGTAGACGGCGGCGCCGACGAGGACCGACGGCAGCATGTATGGGTTCCCGGCGTCAAGCATACCTCACCGTGGCGCCCGCCGCCCCCTTAACCGCCTCGGCACGGACCGACAGAGTTTGGTAGCAGTTCGTGGAAGAACCGACAGGAATGTTCGATAAGGTTCTCGTGGCGAACCGCGGCGAGATCGCGGTCCGCGTGATGCGCGCCTGTGAAGAGCTCGGCGTCGACACCGTCGCCGTCTACAGCGACGCCGACAAGCACGGCGGCCACGTCCGGTACGCGGACGAGGCGTACAACGTCGGGCCCGCCCGCGCGGCCGACTCGTACCTCGACGGCGAGGCGGTCGTCGACGCGGCGCGGTCCGCCAGCGCCGACGCGATCCACCCCGGATACGGCTTCCTCGCTGAGAACGCCGAGTTCGCCGCCCGCGTCGAGGCCGCCGACGGGATCACGTGGATCGGTCCCGCGAGCGACGCGATGGAGCGGCTCGGCGAGAAGACGCACGCGCGCCGCGTGATGGACGACGCGGACGTGCCGATCGTCCCCGGGACGACGGAGCCAGTCACCGACGTGGAGGCCGTCACGGCGTTCGGCGACGAGTACGGCTACCCCGTCGCGATCAAAGCGGAGGGCGGCGGCGGCGGCCGCGGGATGAAGGTCGTCGAGAGCGCCGACGAGGCCGAGGAGGCGCTCGAATCCGCCAAACGCGAGGGCGAGGCGTACTTCTCGAACGACTCGGTGTACCTCGAACGCTACCTCCAGACCCCCCGCCACGTCGAGGTCCAGATCGTCGCCGACGAGGGCGACAACGGCGAGGGCCCCGCCGACACGTCCGACGTGGTCCACCTCGGCGAGCGCGACTGCTCGCTCCAGCGTCGCCACCAGAAGGTGATCGAGGAGGGGCCCTCCCCCGCGCTCTCCGACGAACTACGCGAGAAGATCGGCGAGGCCGCCCGCCGGGGCGTCGCCGCCGCCGACTACACCAACGCCGGCACCGTCGAGTTCCTCGTCGAGGAGGACCCCGACCGCGACCCGTCGGAGCCGCTCGGGCCCGACACCCCATTCTACTTCCTCGAGGTCAACACTCGGATTCAGGTCGAACACACCGTCACCGAGGAGCTGACCGGGATCGACATCGTCAAAGAGCAGCTCCGGGTCGCCAGCGGCGAGGGGCTCTCCGTCTCGCAGGACGACGTCGAGCTGGAGGGCCACGCGATCGAGTTCCGGATCAACGCCGAGAACGCCGCGGACGACTTCCAGCCCGCCAACGAGGGGTCGCTGGACACGTACGACCCGCCGGGCGGGATCGGCGTCCGCGTCGACGACGCGCTCCGGCAGGGCGACGAGCTCGTCACGGACTACGACTCGATGATCGCGAAGCTGATCGTACGGGCCGGCGACCGCGAGACCTGTCTCGCCCGCTCGAAGCGCGCGCTCGCGGAGTACGACATCGACGGCGTCGTCACCATCGTCCCGTTCCACCGGCTCATGCTCGACGACGAGCGCTTCGTCGACGGGACGCACACGACGAAGTACCTCGACGAGGAGCTCGACCGGGAACTCGTCGCCGAGGCGCAGGAGCGCTGGGGCTCCGAGACGGTCGGCGCCGCGGACGACGACGAGGAGGTGACCGAACGCGAGTTCACCGTCGAGGTGAACGGCAAGCGCTTCGACGTCGAGTTAGAGGAGCGCGGCGCGCCCGCGATCCCGGTCCCGGAGGGCGGCGGGAGCGGTGGGAGCGGCCAGCAACGCCCGCCGCAAGCGAAATCCGACGACGGCGGCGACGAGGGCGACGTCGACGTCGCGGAGGGCGGCGAGGCGATCGACGCGGAGATGCAGGGAACGATCCTCTCGGTCGACGTCGCGGAGGGCGACGAGGTCGCCGCCGGCGACGTGGTCTGCGTCCTCGAGGCGATGAAGATGGAGAACGACGTGGTCGCCGAGCGCGGCGGCACCGTCGCGGGGGTCCACGTCGCGGAGGGCGACAGCGTCGACATGGGCGACGTGCTGATCGTGTTGGAGTAGTCGGACTCCCGTCCCCGCGAGTCGCTTCGCGCGTTTCCTCGGTGACGAACCCGTCTCTCACGGCACTCTCGGTGGCTCTATCACTGGAAATAATCGGCGGGAATGATTGATACGACCGCGTCGCCGAGAGTCCGTAATGGAACACCCGAGCGACGAACACCCGGAGCGGATTCACGTGCTGTACGTGAACGGCGACGCCGACTTCGCCGAACTCGCCCGGGCGAAACTCGAACGGATCGCCCCGCGAGTCACGGTGACGACCGTCGGCGACGCGCGGGGCGCCCTCGATCGGGCGATCGAGGGCTCCGCCGACTGCCTCGTCACCTCGTACTCGCTGCCGGAGGGGACCGGGATCGACCTCGTCTCGCGAGTCGAGACCGAGCGCCCCGACCTGCCGACGGTCCTCTTCACCGGGAGGGGCAGCGAACGGATCGCCAGCGAGGCGACCCAGGCCGGCGTGTCGGACTACATCCCGATCCACGGGACCCAGGACAGCTTCGAACTGCTCGCCGGGCGGATCCGGACGCTCGTCGACGCGGCGCGCAAGCAGGCGGCCGCCGAGCGGTTGTCGGACCGCTTCCAGCGGACGCTCGAACGCGCCACCGACGCGATCTACGCGGTCGACGACGACTGGCGGGTGGAGTACATGAACGACACGATGGCCGAGCGGGTCGACCGCGACCCGGAGCGCATCGTCGGGAACACGATCTGGGAGGCGTTCCCGTCGATAGTGGGAACGGAGCTCGAAGAGCGGTATCGCACGGCGATGGCCACCGGGGAACCGGCGTCGTTCGAGCAGCGGCTCGGCGAGCCGTTCGACTACTGGGTCGAGGTGCGGGCGTTCCCGGACGAGGACGGGCTCACCGTCTTCTCGCGGGAGATCACTGACGACCGGGAACGCGAACTGGAGCTGGAGCGCAGCGAAGCGGTACTGGAGAACGTCCACGACGCGGTGACGGTCGTCGACGAGGACCGGTCCGTCGTCTTCGCGAACGCGGCCGCGGGCCGACTGCTGTCGGACGATCGGTCGGCGGACCTCACGGGGGAGCGGCTCTCCGACCTCGTCGGCGACCGCGTCGGCGAATCGGACGCTCGCGCGTTCTCCGAGACCGTCGACCTGACGCTCGACGAGATAGAGAGCGACGGCGGGACCTCCGGGTTCTACGACGCAGACCTCCAGATGGACGTCGCCGTCGGAGGCGGCCAGCGGACGTTCGACATTCGACTGACGCCGTTCCAGCGCCGATCGACCAACCAGGTGCTCGTCGTCGCCCGCGACGTGACCGAACAGAGCGGGGCGAAACGCCAGCTGGAACGGGAGCGAGACGCGCTCCGAGAGCTCCAGACCGTCATGGGGAAAACCGACATCTCAGCCACGGCTCGCCTCCGGGACCTCCTCCGTGTCGGCTGCCGGACGCTCGGGCTCGAGATCGGCATCGTCTCGCGGATCCGCGACGACGACTACACGGTCGAAGCGGTTCACGCGCCGGACGCCGACCTCGAGGCCGGCGATCGGTTCGACCTCGAAACGACGTACTGCGCGGAAGTGGTCGAGACCGACTCCGTCTGCTCGTTCGCCGACGCGGTCAGCGACGGGAAGGAGACGCATCCCGCGTACCGCGACCTCGAGCTCGAGTCGTACATCGGCGTGCCGCTCGTCGTCGACGACGCCCGCTACGGGACGGTCAACTTCTCGAGCCCGACGACCCGGGT
This sequence comes from Halorubrum sp. C191, assembly GCF_002727095.1. Lineage (NCBI taxonomy): Archaea > Methanobacteriati > Methanobacteriota > Halobacteria > Halobacteriales > Haloferacaceae > Halorubrum > Halorubrum sp. C191. The sequence goes on from NZ_NHNZ01000041.1 coordinate 79,463, forward strand.
TGCCCCGTTCGGAGCGCTCGAACGGACGTTCGTCGAGCTGTTGGCCGAGCTCGTGAGCGCCGAGCTCTCCCGGGCCCGAGACCGAGCCGAACTGGAGCGACAGGAGTTCCTCTTCGACCGCGTCCAGGACATCGCGGACATCGGCGTCTGGGAGTACTTCCCGTCGCGAGAGGAGCTCACGTGGTCGGACGGGACGCGCCGGATCCACGGCGTCGACGCGGGGTACGAGCCGTCGATCGACAACGCGGTCGAGTTCTACCACCCGGACGACCGCGCGACGATCACCGACGCGGTCGAGGCCGCGGTCGAGGACGGGGAGCGGTACGACCTCGACCTCCGGATCGAGCGGGCGGACGGCGAGGTGCGCGACGTCCGGGCGTGGGGAGAGTACGTCGAGGACGCGCGGCGGGGCGACGCGGCGCTTCGCGGCGTGTTCCAAGACGTGACGGAGCGGGAGGCGAAGCGGCGCGAACACCAGGCACTCGCGGAGGAGTACGCGGCGCTGCTGGAGACGTCCGGCGACGCGATATTCCTGCTTGACGTCGACGCCGCCGGCGACGAGCCGTCGTTCGAGTTCGCCCGACTCAGCCCCGGCTACGAGTCGCAGACCGGGCTCACGACCGCGGATGTCCAGGGTGAGACGCCGCGGGCGGTGTTCGGGGAGGAGCAGGGGGCCGAACTCGCGGCCAACTACGCCCGCTGCGTCGCGGAGGGCGAGCCGATATCGTACAGCGAGGAGCTCGAGACCGTCGCCGACGGCCGCTTCTGGGAGACCAGCCTCGCACCGGTGATCGTCGACGGCGAGACAGTCCGGCTCGTGGGTATCGCCCGGAACGTGACCGAGCGGGTCGAACGGGAGCGGGAGCTCGAGGCGACGAACCAGCGACTGGAGTCGCTCATCGAGGCAACCCCGCTCACCGTCATGGAAGTCGACGCCGACGGGAGCGTCGTTCGCTGGAACGAGGAGGCCGAGACCATGTTCGGCTGGTCCCACGAGGAGGTGCGCGGCGAGGAGAACCCGCTCGTCTCGGCGGAGCGGTGGGACGAGTTCGCCGCGCACCGGCGGCGGGCGCTCCGTGGCGAGCGGGTCCGCGCCGAGGAGGTACGGCTGGAGACGAGGGCCGGGGCGGAGCTGGATCTCCTCCTGTCTATCGCCCCGATAACGGATCCCGACGCCGAGGTCACGGGCACGCTCGCCGTCGTCGAGGACATCTCCGACCAGAAGCAGCTGGAGGGCCGGCTCCGGGCGCTCCAGGAGACCGCTCAGCGGCTCAGCAGCGCCGAGTCCGCCGGGGCGATCGGCTCCGTCGCCGTCGACGCCGCGGCCGACGTGCTCGGCCTCGACGTCACCGCGGCGTGGGAGTACGACGAGCGGGCGGACGCGCTCGTCCCGATCAGTGAAACGCCGGCGACGACGGACCTGTTCGGAGCGGCGCCTCGGTTAGACCGCGGCGAGGGGCTCGCGTGGGACGCGTTCGAGTCGGGGGAGACGCGGGTGTACGACGACCTCGGCGACGCGGACCGCCGATACGACCCCGACACGCCGATCCAGAGCGTGGTCATCGTCCCGCTGGGCGAGTACGGCGTCATGATCACCGGGTCGACGTCGCCCCGTGAGTTCTCCGAGACCGACGTCGACCTGTTCCGGATCCTCGGTGCGACCGTCGAGGCGGCCTTCGCGCGGGCGAGCCGTGAGGCGGAGCTCCAGCGACAGAACGAGCGGCTCGACGAGTTCGCGAGCGTCGTCGCCCACGACCTCAGGAACCCGATCACCGTCGCGCAGGGGTTCCTCGAACTCGCGGCGGAGACGGGCGACCCGGACCACTTCGACCGGGTACAGTCGGCGCACGACCGGACCGAGCGGCTCATTGACGACCTACTCGCGCTGGCTCGCGGCGAGACCGCGGTCGAGGACGCCGAGACCGTGGACCTCGGGACCGTGACGACGGAGGCGTGGGGGTACGTCGACACGGACGAGGCGGCGCTCGCGGTCGCGGACGCCGTCCCGACGGTCACCGGCGATCCGGGGCGCCTGACGCAGCTCTTCGAGAACCTCTTCCGGAACGCGGTCGAACACGGCGGGTCGACCGTCTCGGTGACCGTCGGGCGGCTTGACGGTGACGGGGGCTTCTACGTGGAGGACGACGGGAGCGGGATCCCGCCGGATCGACGCGACGAGGTGCTCCGTCACGGCGTCACGTCCAGCGACGGAGGGACCGGCTTCGGGCTCTCGATCGTGGCCGACATCGCGAGGGCGCACGGCTGGACGGTCGCCGTGACGGAGGGGAGCGACGGCGGCGCGCGGTTCGAGTTCGACGCGGCCGCGTAGGGCCGCACCCGAGTCGGAGCGGGGGACCGCGACGCCGGTCGGGCCGATCTGACCGACGCTGTTTAACCGAACGCCCGAGAACGAGGGGGTATGGAACCGGTCGACGACTGGCGGTCGGCGATCGCCGAGGCCGGCGAGCTGACCGGCCCGATCGCCGCGGCCCTCGTCGAGGCCCACGGCGACCGCGGCCAGCGCGCCATCGAGGCCGTCGGCGAGGGGCGCGTGAAGCGCTACCGCGACTTCACCGTCGTCGTGGGCCACGAAGACGAGTACGTGGTCGAGGACGGGGAGTGTACCTGCGCGGACGCGACGTACAACCTCGACGCCGACGACCCCGACGAGCGCTGCTGGCACGCCATCGCGGTCGACGTCGCGGACGGGCTCGACGCCGTCGACCACCACGACATGTGGTACTCCGAGGTCCGGGAGTTCCTCTGAGGCCGCCGCCCGCGCCGCCGAGCGTCGAAGCTTCTCTGCCGCCGCTCCGCGCCGTCGGACCCCACCGAAACAGCCGCCGCTCGCCCGCGTGAGGCGACGTTTTTCGCGAACTTCGGTCTGAGAGTCGAAAACGTTTACAACAGCGGCCGGTCTCCCCTACGGTATGGCGGACTGTCCACTCGCCGACGACTGCCCCAGCTTCGACGAACGGATCCAGGGGATGGGGTGTCAACACTACGGCAACAAAGGCGGCGCGGAGTGGTGTAACCACTACGACATGCCGATCTACGAGCTGAAACAGCAGCCGGTCCAGCCCGGCGAGGCGGTCGTCGTCGAGGTCGACGACATCCACGAGAGCGGTGCTGGCGTCGGCCGCACCGACGACGGGTTCATCGTCCTCGTCGACGGGCTCCTCCCCCCGGCGCGCGCCGAGGTCAAGATCCACCGCGTGAAGTCCAGCCACGCGACGGCGCAGGAAGTCGTCGAGCGCCTCCCCGACGACCCGGACGCCGAGGAGTCCGACGACGACGCGGACACCGAGGGGAACGACGAAGAGGAGAGCGAGGACGACGAGGGTCGCAGTCGCCGCGACCGCCCGGACCGCGAACGGCTCGGCAGCCGCGAGAACTTCTGGGGCAAGTGACGGCGTCTCGGGGGAGCCCCGCCCCACGGACAGTCCAGACGCCGTCGATCCGTCGCGCGATTCTCCGCCGCCCGACTCCCGCGACGCCCGTCGCCTGAAACCGCCGTTTTTTGAGCGACCGGCCCGTCGATGACCACATGGTGGCAGACGACGAGCAGCCGGAGCCGGCCGACGTCGACGCCGACTCGATCCTGGAGGGGGCCGGGTTCGACGCCGACGAGAGCGTGCTCACGCGCCGGCAGGCGGAGGTGTTAGCGCTCCGCGAGCGCGGGCTCCGACAGTCGGACATCGCCGACCGACTCGGCACCTCGCGCGCGAACGTCTCCAGCGTCGAGGCGAGCGCCCGCGACAACGTCGAGCGCGCCCGCGAGACGGTCGCGTTCGCGGAGGCGCTGTCCTCGCCGGTCCGCGTCGAGATCGAGGCGGGAACCGACCTCTACGACGCGCCGAAGCGGGTGTACGACGCCTGCGACGAGGCGGGCGTCAAGGTGAACCAGACCGCCCCGGAGCTGATGAAGGCGATCGGCGACCGCGCGGGCGACGCGGTCCACGGCCGCGAGGTCCGCAACCGGCTGTTCGTCACGGTCGCCGCCGACGGGCAGATCCGCGTCCGGCGGCCGTAGCCTCGCGCCGCAGTCGGTTTCCGCTCTCTCACTCCACGTCGATCCGCTCCGCGACGCCGACGAGCGTCGCGCCCGCGGTAACCGTTGCCTCGCGGGCGACCGAGTACGCGATCCCGCTGCGGTCGGCGCGCGCGACCTGATGCGTCTCGAACGTCGTCGGGTCGAACACCTCGCCGACGCGGTCGCCCTCGGTCACCCGGTCCCCGACGGCGAGGTCTGGCTCGGGGACGAACAGCCCGGAGTCGCCGGCGGTCACCCGCCCGAGGTGGTTGCGCGCGACGACGCCGTCCCACGGCTCGGGCTCGCCGTCGAGCAGCCCCTCGTGTCGCAGCGCGCCGATCATCCCGGCCACGCCGGTCTCGACCGCCGCCGGGACGACCTCCCGGCTGTGGGCGAGCTCGGGCGTGATCGTCGGGATCCCCTCGCGGGTGGCCGCGACCCGGAGCTTCCCGGCGAACCCGCGCTCGTCCCACTCCGTGTCCGCGTCGTCTCCGGCCGCCTCCGCGAGCAGCAGGTCGGTGCCGAACGCCTCCGCGAGCCCGCGGCAGGCGTCGTCGCCGCGCATGTACACCGCGTGGGTCGCCATCGACGGCGACCCGGTGTGGAGGTCGACGATCGCGTCCGCCTCGCCCGCGAACGCCCAGAGCCGGGCGGCCATCCGCTCGTGGAGCGACCCCTCCGGGTCGCCGGGCCAGCATCGGTTCATGTTCGGCTGGCGCGAGTCGAGCGACTCCGGCGTCGTGTACGAGACCCGGTCGAAGGTGAGCGGGTCGGCGACCGGCACCGTCACCAGCGTGCCGTCGAGGTCGGCGGCCGACGGCCCGCCCTCGGCTCCGGTTTCGGCTCCGGACGCGCCCTCGGCGCCGTCGCCGACGAGCCGGTCGTGGAGCCGCCGGAGCACCGCGGTCCCGTTCACCTCCCGACCGTGCTGAGCCGCCTGCGCGTACACCACGGGCGCGTCTCCGGGCGCGTCGAGCTCTGGCCCGCCGTCTCCGTGGACGATTTCCCCCTCGCCGTAGGCGTGGACGGTCGTCCGGATCGGCACGCCCGACGGGAGCCGCGCGAGGGTGAGGCTGCGACTTGTGTGCATGCGAGCGGCTCGGGCCGGCTCGGAGTTATACGTCCGGGTGTGACTCTGACTCCTACGGACCCCCGTCCGACCGCGGACGCTAAGGCCATGGCCCGCACACCACGTTCCATGCGCGTCACCCTGCTCGGGACGGGCGACACGACGGGGACGCCGACGGTCGGCTGCGACTGCGACACCTGCGAGACGGCTCGCGAGCGCGGGGTGTCGCGGTCGCGCTTCTCCGTCCACGTCGCCAACGAGCGGACCGGCGAGTCGCTGCTCGTCGACTTCAGCCCCGACTTCAGACAGCAGTTCCTCGCGGCCGACGTCCCGCTGCCGGACGCCGGCCTCGTGACGCACATCCACTTCGACCACCTCGACGGGCTGGGGAACGTCTACCGGCTCGTCGACGGGCTGCCGGTCCACGCGCCAGCGGAGACCGACCCAGCGACCGACGAGAGCGTCGCGGAGACGATCCGAGACAAGTACGACTACCTCGAAGACCGGATCGGCGTCCACGCCCGCGACCCCTTCGAGCCCTTCGAGACCTGCGGCTTCGAGGTGCGGTTCGTCCCGGTCGACCACCCGCCGCTCGTCTGTTACGGGGTCGTCGTCCGAGATCCGGTGACCGGCGCGAAACTCTCGCTCACGGGCGACACCAGCTACGACGTTCCCGAACGCTCCCGCGAGGCGCTCGCCGGCGCGGACCTCCTCCTCGCCGACGCCATCGTTCCCGCCTCGCTCTGTGAACACCACCCGATCGGCGGCCGACACGAGGGGCCGGACGGCGTCGCCCGCACGTTCGGCACGAAGCACATGACCCGGGAGGGGGCGCTCGCGCTCGCGGACGAGCTCGACGCCGACCGGACGCGGCTCGTCCACCTCGCCCACTACTACCCCGCCGACGAGGCGTTCGAGGAGCCGCTCGCGGTCGACGGCGAGGTGTACGAGCTGTAGCGAGCACGGCGATTCTCCGCGGGCTGTATCCTTTTGTCTCGCTAGCACGTAGCACGCGTAGATGGCCGCGACGGACCGACTCCGAACCGCGCTCGACCGCTTGGAGCCGCCGCCGCGCGCGGTCGACTGGTCGCTGTTCGCGTTCGTCGTCGCCGAGGCGGCCACCGGGCTGGTCTCCTTCACCGTCGGCGTCCCGGAAGGGTGGCCGCTGTTCTGGCTCCACCGCGCGCTCGGCGTCGGCATCGTCGCGCTGCTCGGGTGGAAGCTCGCCCGCGTCCGGCGTCGGCTCACCGACCCGACCCTGTGGCGGCGGTCGACCGCGCTCTCCGTCCTGACGCTCGTCGCCGCGGTCGGCGCGCTCGCGACCGGCGTCGCGTGGGTGTTCGGCCTCGACGTGCGGCTCTCCTACTGGACCCTGCTGTCCGTTCACGTCGGGTTCGGGCTCGCGCTCGTCCCGCTCGTGGCCGCGCACGCCGCCACCCGGTTCCGCCCGCCTCGGCGCGTCGACTTCGAGCGGCGGCGGACCGCGGTCCGCTACTTCGCGCTGCTCGCGGCCGGCGGCACGACCTACCGCCTCCAGCAGGGGATCAACGACGCGCTCGACACGGCCGGGGCAGACCGGCGGTTCACCGGCTCGCAGCCCCGCGAGGGCGACGGAAACGGCGCCTTCCCGATCACCTCGTGGGTCGCCGACGACCCCGACCCGATCGACCGCGACGCGTACCGGCTGGCGGTCGACGGCCTCGTGAGCGACGCCGTCGAACTGACTGCTGCGGACCTCGCCGCGGGCCACGAGACGGAGGCGCTGCTCGACTGCACGAGCGGCTGGTGAACTCACCCCGGAGTCAAGCCCCGGGGCTTCCTGCTTCAACGACGCGCTTTGCATCCACACGCTCTCGCTGAGGTGTGAACGTAGGGAGCGCAGTCTGTACAGGCGTTGATTCGGAGCGTCCCGCCCCTAACTGCTTCAAACCGCGAGTGAGAATGTTCTTCGCCGCGTTGAGGTCGCGGTCTTCAGTATGGCCACACGCCGGACACGAATGCTCGCGCACCCAGATTGGCTTATCCGTCTCGACGCCACAGGACGCGCACTCTTTTGTCGTCCCGTGAGGTTCGACCGTCTCAACGTGCGTGCCGTGTAATTCACCCTTGTACTCCAACAACTCGATGAATCGCGACCATGCGGCGTCTTGCTTGTTTTTCGCGTTCTGGCTGGTTTCCAGCATCGGCTTCACGTCCAAGTCTTCGACAGCCACGACATCGTACTCTTGGACGAGCCACGTCGTGAGTTTGTGCTGGTAGTCTCGCACCTTTCGCTTGATCGCGCGCTTGGCTCGGGCCACTTGTTGTCGTTGTTTCTCCCAATTGTTTGAGCCGTGTTCTTTTCGGGCGAGTTTTCGCTGTTCGCGTGCGTACCGGTCGTACTCATCCGTCAGGTCAAGCGTATCCACGGATAGGTTTTCCGAGGTGTGGATGTAGCTGGTGATGCCGAGGTCAACACCGACACAGTCTTCGGGGTCAATCTCGCCCAGTGACGGTTTCACGGGTGTGTCTTCCACAGAGGTCACCAGTGAGACGTACCATTCACCCGTTGTCTCTTTTTTCAGGATAACCTCATCAATGTCCTGTGCTGCTGGGACTGTGCGGTCTGCGCGGATTTTGAACCAGCCGATCTTTTCGAGGCGGAGTCGCACGAATCGGTCGTCGCCCGTGTTGTGATCCACGTTGTAGCGACGGGATTGATTGTACGACACCGACCGAAATTCACCCGCGCCTTGCCAGTTCAACCGCCCGACGTTGTAGCCTTTATTTCGGCGTTCTTTCAGTGTTTCCAGATCGCTGTGTATCTGGTTGATGGCCTGTTGTGCGGCGTGACGGGAGGGTTCCGCAAAGGTCGGCCATTGGTCTGCCCATTCGGTGAGTTTGCCGTGCTGGTCGTAGTCAGACGGCCGGTCGTTGTAGTCCGAATTGTAGTAGTCTCGGACGGCGTGGTTGCGAATCTGTCGGAGGATGTCGATCTGGTGCCACGCTTCGCTCTCCACGTCGTCAGGCAGGTACGCGCGAAAACGAAGCGTGTGTTTCACGGTTGGTTAGTCGAGTTTTTCGACGATGAGTTTCAGTTGGTCGCCTTCTTCCAGATCAAGACCGTCTCGGACTTCTTCTGGGATCGTGACAACACCCCGTTGTCGCAGTTTCGGGTAACATTCCATTTGTCCCATACTGAACTACACAGACTCAAGCAGAATAATGCTGTCGGCTTCAACCCCGGGGTCAAGCCCCGGGTCAGTCACCTCGACCGCCTGTACTCGGTCCAGGAGTGGGCCGGGATCCGCGTCGACGACCTGCTGGGCGCGGTCGGAGATATCGACGACGACGCGGCCTACGTCCGGTTCACCTCCGTCACGGGATACCGATGGAGCCTCCCGATCGAGGAGGCCGAGGACGCGCTGCTCGCGACGCACGTCGGCGGCGAGCGCCTCTCGCACGGGCACGGCGCGCCCGCCCGGCTGGTTGCGCCCGACCGGCGCGGGTTCCAGTGGGTGAAGTGGGTGACGCGCGTGGAGGTCCGGTCGGAGTACGACTTCGGGCAGTGGATCGTCACGCTGGTGAGCGGGTTCGACTGACCGGCAGTCGCGTTCACGACCGCGGGGTGCCCGGCTATTCGTACTCGCTCCCGACGACCTCGCGGATGCGCTCCGCGGTCACCGGGCCGACGCCGTCGACCTCCAGCAAGTCGTCCTCGGGCGCGGTCATCACGGCCTCGACGGTGCCGAAGTGCTCCAGCAGGGTGCGCGCCGTCACCGGGCCGATGTCGGCGATGGAGGAGACGACGTACTCCTGCTGTTCCGCGCGGGTCTTCGTCGTCTTCTCGCCGTGGACGCTCACCTCGCGGTCGCGGGTCTCCTGCTCCCGTTTGGCGATGGTCGCGAGCAGCTCGGTGGTGTCTTCCTCGTCTTCGGTGCGGAGGACGCTCACGTCGAAGTCGACCGCGAGCGACGCGAGCGCGCCGCGGATCGCGTTCGGGTCGATGTCGCGCTGGCCGTAGAGGTTCGTCCCCTCGACGACCATCACGGGACGCGCGTACGCCCGCGAGAGCTCGCCCACCTGCTCGAACATCGACCGGTCGGAATCGAGCATCGAGTCGACGAAGTCGGCCGCCGACTTGCGCTCGACCGCGACGCGGTCCGAGAGGACGTAGTCGCCGACCGCGAGCGTCTCCAGCCGGGTGACGAGGCCGTCGCGCGTCGAGAGGTCCTTCGCGATCGAGGAGTCGAGCTCGCGCTGGTCGACGACAACCTCGACGCCCTCGTCGACGCCGGCGGTGGCGACGACGCCGTCGTCGCCTGCGTCCGTCTCTCCCTCGACCTCCGTCTCTCCGCCAGCCTCGGCCTCCACGTCGTCCACGTCGTCTTCTCCCTCCCGCGCTTCCGCAGCGAAGTCGGTGAGACCGGCGTCGCCCTCGTCGTCACCGCCGATCTCGCCTTCATCGTCACCATCGACTTCGCCCTCAGCCTCACCCTGGTCATCGCCCGAGCCGCCTTCGCCAGAGTCGCCCTCGCTCGCGGACCCGCCGGCGAACGCGTCGAGGCCGGCCTGTCCCTCGTCGCCGACTGACTCCTCGATGTCGTCGGTGGCCTCCTTCAGCTCGGCGAGCTGGCTGGCCATCTTCTTTTCTCGGCGCCGTGAGATCCAGAAGAACGCCTCGTCGCGGGTGTCCTCGGCCATCAGGACGACGACCTTTCCCTCGGCCTGCCGGCCCGTCCGCCCCTTGCGCTGGATCGAGCGGATCGCAGTGGGGACGGGCTCGTAGAAGCAGACGAGGTCGACCTCGGGCACGTCGAGGCCCTCCTCCGCGACCGAGGTGGAGACGAGCACCTCGAACTTGCCCGTCTTGAATTCGTCGAGCGTCTCTTGTTGCTGTTTCTGGCTCATCCCGTCGGAGCCGTCCTTGTCGCCCTGTCCGACGAACTTGCGCACGTCGAAGCTGGCGGAGAGGAACTCCACGAGCGCCTCGGCGGTGTCGCGGGACTCGGTGAACAGGATGGCGCGCTCGCCCTCGTTGATCCCGAGCGTCTCCGCCAGCAGGATGCGGGCCTTCGAGAACTTCGGGTGGAGCCCGTCGAACGACTCCGCCTTCCGCATCGCTTCTCTCACTTTGGGGTCCGCGACCATGCGCTGGCTGGCCTTCGACGCGCCCGACGACCGGGCGGCCTCGCGCTGGCGCTCGAAGTAGCGACGCACGGACTCGACGGACTGCGTCTCGACAAGCTCGGTCGCGCGCCGGAGCTTCATCACCTCGGCGTGGGTGGACATCCCCTTGTACCCCTCCGACTGGTCGTTGTCCATCATCTGTTTCAGCTGCCCCCGCATCTTGTTGAGGTCCTTCTGCGAGAGGTCGGGGTTCGTCGTGTTCGTCACGCCGAGCTGTTTCAGCTTCTCCAGCCGGTCCGTGATCACCTCGTTGAGCGCGTCCCGGATCGCGAGCACCTCGTCCGGCAAGGTGACTTGCTCCCACCCGACATCGGTGTCGTGAGTGTACTCGTCGACGTCGGCGTCCTCCTCGGTCATCACCTCGACGTTGACGAGCCCGAGGTTCTCGCAGACCGTCTCGATCTCCTCGGTGTCGCCGCCCGGCGAGGCCGACATCCCGGTGACGAGGGGGTCGGCTGCGTCGGCGTGGTACCGCTCCGCGATGTAGACGTACGCGTAGTCGCCGGTCGCGCGGTGGCACTCGTCGAAGGTGAGGTGGGTCACGTCGCGCAGCGAGATCCGGTTACCGACGAGGTCGTTCTCGACGACCTGCGGCGTCGCGATCGCGATGCGCGCGTCGTCCCAGAGCGCGGCGCGGTCGTCGGGCTTCACGTCGCCGGTGAACACGACGATCTCGTCGTCCGGAATCTCAAGCGCCTCGCGGTAGAAGTCCGCGTGCTGCTGGACGAGGGGCTTCGTGGGGGCCAAGAAGAGCGCCTTCCCGCCCGCCTCGTGGAGGCGCTCGACGGTGACGAGCAGGCTGACCGTCGTCTTGCCGAGGCCGGTCGGGAGACAGACCAGCGTGTGTTTGTCGGCGGCGGCGTCCGCCAACTGGAGCTGGTAGCGGCGCCGCTGGAGGAAGTCGTCGACGAGCAGGGGTCTGTCGATCCCGGCGGCCTCGGTCGCCATCGGCGGTGCTTCGCCGCCGTCGGCCTAAAGCCTTCGCGAAGCGGGGTGAAAGTTATCCGTCGACGGAACGCTCCTCTCGGAGCTCCTCCGGAACGTCCTCGTCGACCAGCTGCGCCCACTCCGCGAGCCGGTCGTCGGATCTGTTCTGCGTGCTCATTACGCGACGGATCTCCGTGGTGCGTATTAACAGTTACCCCGATTCCACACGATCTATTATATGCTCGGCGGATCGCCGCTCCGCGATCGCCCGCGACCGGAGCCGGTTCCGCTCGAGGCGACACGCACACCTTTTACCGCTCACGCGCCTCCGGGCGGCATGAGCAACCTCGACGAGTTCCTCGCGGGCGAGCGGCTCGACGACGTGGTCTTCTACCTGAGCGACGCGTACCTCGACGACGACTCCCGGCTGCGCGAGGTCGGCACCGAGACCGCCGGCGGCGTGCGGCTGATCCTCGACGGCGAGACCGGGCGGTCGGCGTTCCAGGCCGGCACGGGCATGGGCGCGATGGAGTTCGCGAAGACGGCGATGGCCGCGGAGGGCGAGATCGCGCGCTCGCTCGACGACGGCGCGTGTCCGTTCGCGGACGGCCCGGACGCGGACGACGCGAGCGAGGATCCCGAAGCCGACCACGACATCCAGTTCATCTTCGCGTTCGCCGAGGCGCAAAACGAGGAGGTCGGCGGCCTCTACGCCGAGGGCGACGTGGTCCACGCGTACGCTCACTGTACCTGCGGCGAGAGCTACTCGCACAAGTGGGTCGTCGGCGACCGCGACGACTGAAAGCCCGCCGAGCGACCGGCTACCCGCTTGGCTCGACTACTCCTGCTCGGGCGCGTCGTCTTCCGGGACGGCCCCCTCGACGAGCGACTGGTCGCCGTACTGCTCCCGGAGGTCCTTCTTCGAGAACTTCCCGGTAGCGGTCTTGGGAACCTCGTCGATGAACTCCACCGCGTCCGGGACCCACCACTTGGGGTACTCCTCGCGGAGCCCGGTCTCGATCCGCTCGACGAGCTCGTCGCGGTCGACGCCCTCGGCCACGACGATGAACGCCACGGGGCGCTCCTGCCAGCGCTCGTGGGGCACGCCGACGACGGCCGCCTCGCTGACGCCGTCGTAGGCCATGATCGCGTTCTCCAGCTCGACGCTGGAGATCCACTCGCCGCCGGACTTGATCACGTCCTTCGTCCGGTCGACGAGCTGCATGTAGCCGTCCTCGTCGACGGTGACCACGTCGCCGGTCTTCAGCCAGCCGTCGACGAACTCCTCCTCGTTCGCCTCGGGGCGCTTGAAGTACTCCTTCGTGACCCACGGGCCGCGGATCCGGAGCTCACCGAACGCCTCGCCGTCCCACGGGATCTCCTCGCCGTCCTCGTCGATGACCTCGAACTCCAGGCCGGGAGCGACGAGCCCCTGCTTCGAGCGCTTGTTCACCTGCGTCTCGTACTCGGCGTCGCGAAGGTCATCTTTGAGATGCGAGACGGTGCCGATCGGCGACAGCTCCGTCATCCCCCACGCGTGGAGCACCTCCACGTCGCGCTCGTCGTACCACTCGACCAGTGCCTTCGGCGCGGCCGCGCCGCCGATGATCACGGTGTCGAGCGTCGAGAGGTCTACCTCGTTACCCCCCTCGATGTACTCGCGGAGGCCGAGCCACACCGTCGGCACGCCCGCGGAGATGGTCACGCCCTCCTCTTCGATCAGCGCCGCGAGGTCCGCGGGGTCCGGCGATGGACCGGGGTAGACGTGCTTCGCGCCCGCGGCGGCGGCGGTGAACGGCATCCCCCACGCGTTGACGTGGAACATGGGAACGACGGGCATCACCACGTCAGAGTCCTCCATCGGGATCCCCTGCGGGGTCTGGGAGGCCATCGTGTGGCTCCATAGCATCGAGTGGGTGTACTCGACGCCCTTCGGCTTCCCCGTCGTGCCGGAGGTGTAACAGAGGCCGGCGGGCTGGTCGCCGTCGAGGTCCGGCCAGTCGTACTCGGTCGAGTGGTCCGCGATGAACTCCTCGTAGGCGGGCGCGTCGAGCGCGTCGATGCCCTCCGAGCCCATCGCGACGAAGTCGACGCCGTCGAACTCTTCCGCCCCCTCCGCGGCGCCCGCGATCTTCTCGGCGAGCGACGGGTCGACGAAGATGATCTCGTCTTGGGCGTCGTCGACGATGTACCGGATGTGCTCGTCGGGCAGCAGCGGGTTGATCGTGTGGAGCTGCGCGCCCGTGTTCGGGACGCCGAAGTACGTCTCGAAGTGCCGCGTGTGGTTCCAACAGAACGTCGCGACGCGGTCGCCGCGCTCGATCCCGTGGTCGTCTAAGGCGTTCGCGAGCTGGGCCGTCCGGTCGGCGTACTCGGCATACGTGTGCCGCGTCCGCCCCTCGTGCGTCCGCGAGACGATCTCGGTGTCGGGGTACAGTCGCTCGGCGCGCCACATGAACGGTCGCAGGGTCTGCGCGTGTCCGCCTGGCATACCTCTCACCTCACGCGGTCTGGAACTATGAACGTTATCATGATTGATCGTGGCTTTTCACCCCCGAAACAGGCTCGCGTGGACCGGCGCGTGGTTAGAGTCTGGCCGCGAGTCGTCGCCGTCGTCGCCGTCCTCGTCGGAGACGGCGCGGCCGTCGACGCCGTCGGCGAGGAAGTCTCGGACCGGCGGGCCGACGTGTTCCGGCTCAACGAGGAACGCGTCGTGGCCGTGGTCGGAGTCGACCACGTGGTGGGCGACCGGCACCCCAGCCTCCCGGAACGCGTCGCCCAACGACGCCGACTGCTCGACGGTGAAGTGCCAGTCGGCGGTGAAGCTCATCAGCAGCGTCTCGCCCTCGAACGCGGCGAGGGCGTCGGCGTCGGTCCCGTGGCCGGCGGCGAGGTCGTACTCGTCCATCGCGCGCGTCAGATAGAGGTAGCTGTTCGCGTCGAAGCGGTTGCCGAACCCCTCCGCCTGGTAGTCGAGGTACGACTCGACCTCGCGGTACGGGAAGAACCCGGCCGTCGGCTCCGGCGGCAGCCCGAGGTCCCCGTCCTCGCGCGTCAGGGAGTCGCGGCCGGCCGACCGGCGCCCAAACTTCCGCTCCATCGACGCCTTCGAGAGGTACATGATGTGGCCGATCTGGCGGGCGATCGCGAGCCCCTCGGTCGGGTCCGGCCGGTCGTCGCCGTAGTAGTCGCCCCCGTTCCAGTCCGCGTCCGCGCGGATCGCCCGGCGCGCCACCGCGTCGAGAGCGAGACACTGCGCGTCGAGGCGTCCGGCCGTCGCGATCGCGACCACGCGGTCGATGTCGTCCGGGTACCGCTTCGCCCACTCCAAGGCGTTCATCCCGCCGACGCTGCCGCCGACGACCGCCCGGAGCCGCCCCACGCCGAGGTGGTCGAGCAGCCGGCGCTGCGCGCGCGCCCAGTCCTCAACTTGGACCGGCGGGAACGTGGTCCCCCACCGGTCGTGGTCGGGCTCCTCGCGGAGGTCGAGGTCTGCGGGTCGCTCGCTGGCGGGACCGGTCGTCCCGTAACAGGAGCCCGGGACGTTCGCGCAGACGACGTAGTACTCGGTCGTGTCGATCGCCTTTCCCGGGCCGACGACGTCGTCCCACCACGCACGGGCCTGCCCGGCCTGCCCGGCCCCGGTGGTCTCCGCGTCCCGCTCCGGCTCGGGGGAGCGCGCGACGTTCTGGCTCCCGGTGAGCGCGTGGCAGACGAGCACGACGTTGTCGCCGTCGAACTCGCCGTGCGTCTCGTAGGCGACCTCGAAGTCGGGGACCGACTGCCCGCACTCGAAGGTGAACTCGCCGAGCGAGGCGACGCCGTGGTCGGTCGGGACGGCGCTCATCGGTCCGCCCCCTCGTCCGCGGCCCGCTCCTCCTCGGTCCGGCCCGCCGCGACGTGCTCGCCCGCGGCCAGTCCCGCGTCGAGGTCGGCGATCACGTCGTCGGGGTCCTCGATCCCCACCGAGAGCCGGAGCATCTCGGGGTAGACGCCCGCGAGCCGCTGCTCGTCCTCGTCCATCTGCGCGTGGGTGGTCGAGGCGGGGTGGATGACGAGCGTCTTCGCGTCGCCGATGTTCGCGAGGAAACTCGTCAGGTCGACCGACTCGCAGAAGGTCTTTGCGGCCTCGTATCCGCCGTCGACGCCGAAGGTGACCATCCCACCGAAGCCGTCGAGGTACTCCGCGGCGTTGCCGTGGCTCTCGTGGTCCTCGAAGCCGGGGTACGTCACCCAGTCGACGCGGTCGTCGCCGCGGAGGAACTCGGCCACCCGCCGCGCGTTCTCGCAGTGGCGATCCATTCGCAAGGGGAGCGTGTTCAGCCCCTGGATCGTCTGCCACGCGTCGAAGGGCGACTGCTGGCCGCCGGTCGGCCGCACGCCGCGCTGGCGGGCGACGTTCGCGAACGCGGCGTCGCCGAACTGCTCGACGAAGTCGATCGGGTACACGGGCGATTCGCCGTCGAGCTCGGCGTAGTCGGCGTCGGGGTGGTCCCACGGGAACTGCCCGCCGTCGATCACGACGCCGCCGACGGTGGTGCCGTTGCCCGTGATCCACTTCGTCGTCGACTCCCAGACGATGTCGGCGCCGTGCTCGAACGGCCGACAGCAGTACGGCGTCGCGAACGTGTTGTCGACGACGAGCGGCACCGCGTTCTCGTGGGCGATCTCGGCGAGCCGCTCGAAGTCGGGCGTGACGAGCGAGGGGTTCGCGAGCGTCTCGACGTGGACGAACGCGGTGTCGTCGTCGATTGCGTCGGCGTACGCGTCGTAGTCGAGGGTCTCCACGAGCCGCGTCTCGATCCCGCGGCGGTCCGCGACGCTGGTGAGGTACGCGGCCGTCCCGCCGTACATCTCGGAGCTGGCGACGACGTTGTCGCCCGCGCTCGCGAGGACGGTGGTTATCGCGTCGAACGCGGCCATCCCCGAGCCCGTCGCGACCGCGTCCGACCCGCCGGCGAGGTCGGCGAGCCGCTCTTCTAAGACGTTCACCGTCGGGTTTGAGAGCCGGGAGTAGACGTGGCCCTCCGCCCGGAGCGCGTACAGCTCCGCCGCCGTGTCCGCGTCGTCGAAAACGTACGAGGTCGTCTGGTGGATCGGCGTGGCGCGGGCGCCGGTCGCCGCGTCGGGCTCGGCGCCGGCGTGGAGACTCCGGGTGGAAAACCCACGTGTCATGTACGTAGTGTATATCTCTGGACACTGCTATAACCGTCAGTTACGGCAAGTGATGCCTCGGCCTGTCCCGCGGCGGACACCGAACGGCGCGCCGCGGCTCGAGACCGAACCCGTCGCTACTGCGACGCCGCTTGGAGAACGCCCCCCGAAACGGTTTCCGGCAGTCTCACGAGGATTCGGGTATGACTGAAACACCCACACCTGCCGACCTCGTCGCCGACCTCACGCTGACGGAGAAGGTCCGACTCGTCCACGGGGCCGTCGACCCTGAGGGTCGGGCGACGGGCTACGTCCCGGGCGTCGAGCGCCTCAACATCCCCCCGCTCCGGCTGGTCGACGGGCCGCTCGGTGTCCGGGTCCCCGGCGAGTCGGCGACCGCGTTCCCCGCGCCGGTGGCGCTCGCCGCGACCTTTGACTCGGCTCTCGCGCGCGAGCACGGCGCGGCGCTCGGCCGGGAGACGCGCGGCGCGGGACAGGACGCCCTGCTCGCGCCCGGCGTCAACCTGATCCGCGTCCCGCACAACGGCCGGAACTTCGAGTACCTCTCCGAGGACCCGGTCCTCTCCGCGACGATGGGCGCGCGGGTGGTCGCGGGGATCCAGTCGGCGGACGTCATTGCCACCCCCAAACACTACGTCGCGAACAGTCAGGAGACGCATCGCGCGTCGGTCAGTGCCGAGATCGGCGAGCGCGCGCTCCGGGAGTGTTATCTCCCCTCGTTCCGCGACGCCGTCGAGGCGGGCGCGGGATCGGTGATGACCGCCTACAACGGCGTCGACGGCGTCCGGATGAGTGACCACCGCGAGCTCGTAACCGGGGTGCTGAAAGGCAAGTGGGGGTTCGACGGGTTCATTGTCTCCGATTGGTACGGAACGGAGGGCGCGGCGGCCGCGGCCAACGCGGGCCTCGACGTGGAGATGCCGGGCACCTCGCCCGAGGCGCTCCACGACGGGACGGAAGATGAGGGCGACGAGTCCGACGGCGGCGGCTTCGACGACCTCCCCGAATCGATCGCTCGCGGCATGCCCGATCCGCGGACCTGCGAGGGGTTCGCCGAGACGCTCGCCAACGCGGTGCGAGACGGCGACGTCCCCGAGTCACGCCTCAACGACATGGTCGTCCGGGTCCTCCGCGCAATGGACGGCGTCGGGCTCTTACGTGACGCAGACGAGCGCGCCGACGGCGCCGTCGACACGCCGGCCCACCGCGAGCACGCCCGCGAGGTCGCCGCGCGAGGGACCGTCCTGCTGAAGAACGACGGTGAGGCGCTCCCGCTCGACGACGGCGACGATGTCGCCGTGATCGGCCCGAACGTCGACGAGGCGGTCCTCGGCGGCGGGGGCTCCTCGGAGACGACGCCGGTCGTCTCCGCGACGCCGGTCGAGGGGTTCGAGTCCCGCGCCGCGGGCGACGTGACCGTTCGCTACGGGCTCCCGCGAGTCGAGGGCGTCTCGATGTTCGACCTCCTCGCGGGCGACGACGGGACCGACGGGGACGCGCGCGATCCCGACGTCGACGGCGCGGTCGACGCCGCGGGCGACGCCGACGCCGCGGTGGTCTTCGTGCGCGACGCCGCCACCGAGGCGATGGACCGCGAATCGCTCCGGCTCCCCGGTCGACAGGACGAACTCGTCGAGCGGACCGCGGCCGCCGCGACCCGGACCGTCGTCGTCGTCAACGCCAGCGGTCCGGTCGAGCTGCCCTGGCGCGACGCCGTCGACGCGGTCCTGGTGAACTGGTACCCGGGACAGGCGCACGGCGACGCCGTCGCGAGCGTCTGCTACGGCGACGCCGACCCCGGCGGACGGTTACCGGTGACGTTCGCCCCTGAGGGGGCATACCCGACCGCGGTCGACGAGCGCCGCTTCCCCGGCGTCGATGGCGAAGTGAGCCATGACGAGGGGGTGTTCGTCGGCTACCGCTGGTTCGACGCGGACGACGACCGCGCCGCGGGCGCGGGCGACGCCGAACCGACCTACCCGTTCGGCCACGGCCACTCGTACGCGACCTTCGAGTACCGCGACGCGAGCGTCGAGGCGGCGCCGGCGGCCGACGCCGAGCGTCGGGCGACCGTCACCGTCGCGAACGTCTCCGACCGCGACGGCCGCGAGGTCGTCCAGGCGTACGTTCGCCCGCCGGCCGTGGACGGGGTCGACCGCCCGGTCCGGGAGCTCGCGGGGTTCGCGAGCGTCGCTGTCCCGGCGGGTGAGGTACGTACCGTCGAAATCGCGCTCGACGAGCGCGCGTTCGCGCGGTACGGGGAGTCGGGGTGGCGGGTCGACCCCGGCGAATACGCCGTCGAGATCGGCCGTTCGAGCCGGGACGCGCGGGTTGAGCGCGTCGTCGACCGCCGCGACGAAGCGTGAGTTTATCCACGGTCGCGAGCCAACAAGAGGTAATGGCAGTCGCCGCCCCAGTCTCCGACCTCGCTGACCGCGCGACCGACTGCGCCGACCGGCTGCGCGAGGCTGACCGGGTGCTGCTCGCGTCCCACATCGACGCCGACGGGATCACGAGCGCCGCGGTCGCGTCCACCGGGCTCGCCCGGGCGGGGATCGACCACGAGGTCGTCTTCGAGAAGCAGCTCGACGCCGACTCGATCGCCGGAATCGCCGCCCGCGACTTCGACGTGGTGCTGTTCACCGACTTCGGCTCCGGCCAGCTCGACGCCATCGCCGACCACGAGGACCGCGGCGACTTCGTCCCCGTCATCGCTGACCACCACCAGCCCGCCGACCGCGACACGCGGTACCACCTCAACCCCCTCTTGGAGGGGATCGACGGCGCGAGCGAGCTGTCGGGTGCCGGCGCGAGCTACATCCTCGCCCGCGCGCTGGAGGGCCCCGACGGCGACAACCGCGACCTCGCCGCGCTCGCCGTCGTCGGCGCGGTCGGCGACATGCAAGACTCGGCGGACGGGCTCGTCGGCGCCAACGAGTCGATCGTCGCTGACGGTGTCGACGCCGGCGTCCTCGACGCGCAGACCGACCTCGACCTGTACGGCAGACAGACCCGCCCGCTCCCGAAGCTGCTGGAGTACGCCTCCGACGTGGACATCCCGGGGATCTCGAACGACGAGGCGGGGGCCATCTCCTTCCTCACCGACCTCGACCTCGACGTGAAACGCGACGGGGAGTGGCGGCGCTGGGTCGACCTCGACGGCGGGGAGCGACAGGCCCTCGCGTCGGCGCTGATGCGCCGCGCGGTCGCCTCGGGCGTCCCGTCCGAGCGGATCGAGGCGCTCGTCGGGACCTCCTACACGCTGGTCGACGAGGAGCCAGGCACCGAGCTTCGTGACGTCAGCGAGTTCTCGACGCTGCTCAACGCGACCGCCCGCTACGAGCGCGGCGACGTCGGCCTCGCGGTGTGTCTCGGCGACCGCGGCGACGCGCTCGCGGAGGCCCGCCGGCTGCTGCGCACGCACCGGCGGAACCTCTCCGAGGGCCTCCAGTGGGTCAAAAACGAGGGCGTCACCCACGAGGAGCACCTCCAGTGGTTCGACGCGGGGTCGCGCATCCGCGAGACCATCGTCGGCATCGTCGCAGGGATGGCGGTCGGCTCCCCCGCGGTCGACCGATCGAAGCCGGTGATCGCCTTCGCCGAGGAGAGCGCCGAAGAGCTGAAGGTGTCCTCGCGCGGCTCGCATGCGCTCGTCCGCAAGGGGCTCGACCTCTCCGCGGTGATGCGCGAGGCGAGCCGATCGGTCGGCGGCGACGGCGGCGGGCACGACGTGGCCGCGGGCGCGACCATTCCTATCGACGAGCGCGACGCGTTCCTCGCCGCGGCCGACCGGATCGTCGGCGAGCAGCTCTCTTGAACGCCGTCGGCTCCCCGACTGTTCACTCGCCGCCCGTTCACTCCCCGACCGTCCGGCGAACCCAGCCCGACGCGCCGCTCGGGACCGGGCCGGACGCCTCGCTGGTCTGGCGGGTCCCCTCGCCGTCGACCGCGCGGACGACGACCTCGTGTTCCCCGGCGGGCTCGAAGGCGTGGCGCCACTGCCGCCAGACGTCCGCGTCGGGCAGCGCGTCGGAGAGCTCGGCGTCGGCCCACGAGTCGCCACCGTCGGTCGACACCTCGACGCGCTCGACGCCGGGCGTCCCGGCGTAGGCGTGGCCGGCCAGTTCGATCCGGCCGTCGCCGAGTTCCGTGATCCCCTCGTCCCAGAGCTTGGCCACGGTGGTCACCTCGCCGGTCCCCTCCCAGCCGCGCTCTTCCCAGTAGCCGTCGTCCTCGACGTTCAGCAGTTCGATTTCCGAGAGCCACTTCACGTTTGTCTCGCCCCAGTGGCCCGGGATCAGCACCCGGACCGGGTGGCCGTGGCTCGTCGGGAGCTCCTTGCCGTTCATCCCCCACGCGAGGAACCCCTCGGCGAGTATGTCCACTGGGAACTGAACGTAGTACCCGTCCTCGCCGCGCAGCATCGCGCAGTCGCAGTCGCCCTGCGGGTCCACAGATTCGAGCAGCGGCCGGATCGGCGTCCCCGTCCAGACGGCGGTGCCGATTCGGCGCCCGTTCAGGTCCTCCCCGACGCACCGCAGCGTCACCGCGCGGTTCTCGGCGGGGCGCTCGATCAGCTCGTCGAAGTCGACCGTCCGCTCGGAGCCGGTCTCGCCGGTGAACGTCAGCGACCACTCCTCGGCGGTGACCTCCGGGTCGAACTCCGCGATGTCGACGTTGTAGAACTCGCCGATCGGCGTCACCATCTCCTGGAGCCCGTCGCTTTCGACCGTCAGCGACGCCGAGTCGAGTTCTCGGAGCCGCGCGGCTGCGCCCTCCGACCGCGGGGCGTTGGGGAGGGGATCGTCGGCCGACGCGAGCGCCCGCCGGCCGACGACGGTCGCGGCGACGAACCCGAGCGCGCCGGCGACGACCCCGAGCGTCTGGCGGCGCACCGCGTCGACGACCGCCGGCGAGCCCCTCACTGTGCCGGTGTCACCTCCGGACGGGGTCGCGGACGACGGCAACCACCCGATCCCGACGACGACCGCCGCGGGGAGCGCCGCGCCCAGCGCACCCGTCGAGACGCCGGTCAAGCCGGCGGCAAGCAGCCAGGATCCCCCACCCGCGATCGCGGCGCCGACTGCTCGCCGATCGGTGCGCACGGCGAGCCGAAGGCCCGCGAACGCGACCGTCCCGAACAGTCCGACGGCGATCGCGAGCGCCAGCGCGATGTGGATCAGGTGGCCCGCCTCGCCGAGCGTTTCGATCGTCGCCGTCACGATCGGTCCAGGAGTCAGGTTGACGACGGTTTGGTCGATCGGCCTGACGACGAACGACGGCGTCCACCCCGCGACGAGGTACGAGCCGGCAATCGCGGCCGCGCCGGCCGCCGCGGCGAGAAGCGGTTCCCGTCGCTCGGTAACGTTGATCACGGTCAGGGTTAGGGCCGCAGTAACTTGAACTGCGGCCTCGGCCGAAACCGCTACAGTACCGTCGGCGTCGCCGGAGTACGCACAGCCGTGACGGCGAGAAAAGCGATCGGAACGAGCGCTGCGAGCGATCGCAGGGAGGGGGCGGCGTCGCGTTAGGCCTCGCCGAGGTCGCGGAACATCGCGCGGTAGTCGTCGGTCGACAGCGACTCGCCGAGGTCGTCGATGTCGGCGTCTAAGTCCTCCAACCGGTCGACCAGGTCGGCGTAGGCCTCGTTCTCCTCGCGCTGTGCGGCCGGTTTCTGTAGGCTGAGAACCGCGCGTTTGCTGGCGAGCGCGGCGGCCTCCTGGACGAGGTCGTCGTACTCGCTGCGCGTCAGGAGTGTGTCGATGGCCGCGAGCAGCTTCGAGCGGCTCACCGGCTTGGTGAGGTAGAGGTCGAACCCCATGTCGATGATGTCGAAGTCGGGTTCGACCGCAGTGACCATCGCCACGCGACAGTCGTACCCCTCCTCGCGGATGTGTTCCAAGACGTCGTCGCCGCTCCCGTCGGGGAGGCGGCGGTCGAGGAGCACCACGTCGACGCCGCCGTCGACGCGATCGATCGCCTCGGCGGCAGTCTCCGCCACGTCGACGGCGTACCGCTCCTCTAAGAAGCCGGCGTACAGCGCCGCGATGTCTGGCTCGTCCTCCACGACGAGCACCGACGGATCGCTCACCGCCGATCACCGCCGAGGGCGACCGGACACGCTTCACCGGGCATACACGAATGGGCGGCGTGTCGAGAGATAAAACTGTCGCCGTCCGTTCGCCCGATGTGCTCAACCGTCTTTTATGTACCCTGGCTGCCAAAGGGGAGACGAATGTCAGAACTCGTCTCCACCGGGGTCGAGGGGCTCGACTCCATTCTCACCGGCGGCATCACCGAGCGGTCGACGGTCCTCGTCTCCGGCAACCCGGGCACCGGCAAGAGCATCTTCGGCATCCAGTACCTCCATCACGGCGTCTCCGAACACGGCGAGCGCGGCGTCTACGTCTCCTTCGAGGAGGACGAGGCCGACATCCGCGGCGCGGCCGCGTCCGTCGGCTTCGAGGGGTTCGACGCGATGGTCGACGACGGCGACATCGTCATCCTCGACAAGCGGGAGATGTTACGCGAGACCGACTTCTCGACCGCGGTCGACCGTCTGCTCGACACGGTCGAGGACGGCGATTTCGACCGGCTCGTTCTCGACTCGCTGTCGATGTTCCAGTTGTTCTTCGACGCCGAACAGGAGAAGCGCACCTACCTGCTGAAGTTCTCGGACATCCTCAAGGCGAACGGGCTCACATCCCTGCTCATCAACGAGCAGGGCGCCGTCTTCCCCGACACGGAGGTCAGCTTGGAGAACTTCCTCACGGACGGGAACATCTACTTTATCCAGACGCCGACCGACTCCGGGGTCAACCGCTACGTCTGGGTGGCGAAGATGCGGAAACAGGACATTGACACCGACATCTTCCCGATGGAGATTGGGCAGGGTGGGATCACGGTCCATGAGCGCGCTGGCGGGTTCTCGATGATGGGCGGCTCCGACGACCAGCCCTCGTTCTAACCCTCGCAGCGCGGCTGCGTCGATCGCGACCCGGTGACGCTCTTTCGATCGCGGCACGATCGACGGTCTTCCGATCGCCGCCGCCGCCCAACGCTGATCACTTTCGCGATGAGAGGTCGCGCCAGACGTCGTCGAGGCGGTTCTTCACCGCCGACCGCTCCTCCACCTCGACGGTGAGTCCGTCGCGGAAGTCGACCTCGACCCCATCGACCTTCCGACGGTACACCTTCACGCGCCGGTGTTCGTCCGAGAGCGGGCGGTCGTGTAACTCCAGTAGATCGGCCTCCTCCAACTCGTTGATCCGTCGGTAACACGTCGCGATCGGGACGTCCAACTGGTCGCTGAGGTCCTGCGCCGACTTCGCGTCGCCCGTCGCCGTCAGGATGTCCGTGTTGTATTTGTTACCGAGTACGGTAATCAGATTGTCCCCCACCATTCACGTTATCGAGATTGATTTTGTGTCTTATAACGGTACCGGTGATTGTCTCGATCGCCGAATGGCTCGATCCGGCGGCCGGGACGGGGACCGCGACCGCTTTAGCGGTCCGGACTGCTGACCCGTGTTATCGCCGCTGATACCCGCTCCCGTGGGTTTATGACCAGTGTTCGAGCAGAGTGGGTATGGAGCTTATCGAGGGGTTGTACTTGATGACGACCACCGTGCTGGCCGGCGCGAGCGCGACGCTGGTTGCGTTCGCCGTCGCAGCGTACCGGTCGTCCGGTCGCACGGCGATGGCGTACCTGGCTGTCGGCTTCGGACTCGTCGTCGTCGCGGCAGTCGGGACGCCCGCGGCCGCCTTCCGGACCGAGTTCGCCGACCCCGAGGCCCTCCTCCTCGTCAACACCGGGCTGCTGGCGGCGTCGATGGCGCTCGTCGCCGGGAGCCTCGCGGTGTACGAGCCGGGGACGCGCGAGTTCGTGATCCCCGAGTCGGAGCTGTCGCGTCTGCGCGATCGGTGACAGTCGGGTCCGAGCCCTAACCCCCCGCGTCGCCGCCGAATCGATCCTAAGCGAACGCCGCGAAACTGGAAGCGTACCCCGCTCCCCGACGCCCTTTTGCGTTCTCGGTCCGTAACGATCTCGATGACAGATCGCTGTCGAAACGGCGGCGCGACCGCGAGCCCGCGACCGGTTCCGCGGCGGCGCCGACCCGGTGAATCGCCCCGAGGCTCGGGGCGTCGACGATGACGGCTGCCGACGCCCGCGGGGGTCGCTCGCCGGTCGCGCGCCTCTCGGATCTCGCCGCGCGCGCCGGCGTCGGCGCCGGGGTCACGGTGCTCGTGAGCGTCCTGCCCGTCGTCGGGCTGGTCGCGCCAGCGGTCGGCGCCGGCGTGGCGAGTTGGACCGACGACGCGGAGCGCCCCCGCGGCCCGAAGATCGGGGCCGCCACGGGCGCGCTGGTCGCGCTGCTGTCGCTGCCGCTGACGTTCTTTGCGGTGTGGGTCGCCGCCGCGGTGTCGCCCGCGGCGACCGTCGGCGTGCTCGCGCTCACGCTGTTCGGCGCGGCGTACGTCGTCGGCAGCGGCGCGCTCGGCGGCTACCTGGCGGACCGGATCGCCGCCGAGCGCGATACCTCGCCGGCGGACGCCGACCGCGAGGCGCCCGCGACGCCGATCGAGCGCCTCAAACACCGCTACGTCGAGGGCGATATCTCCGACGCGGAGTTTGAGCGCCGCCTCGACCGACTGGTCTCCGCCGACCGCGACCGAACCGACTCGGCGTCTCGACGCGAGTCGCTCAAGACGACTGCCCCCGAGCACGAGCGCTGAAACGGCCTCGGGGGGATCGCTCTTTCGAACGGCGTCGTTGACACTCGGTATTCTCTCCTTCTCGCTTGTCACGTCTCGCCCGACGCGGTCGCCGCTCGTTCGCACATCGGATTCGTGATGGAGACCGGTCGGTACCGCCGCTGCGCCGCAGATCTAGATCTGATACTCTCTCGCCGAAGTCGTTGATATATTCTGTAACTAAACTACTCAAAATAACCCGAAAATCGCACGACTTGACGTGTTTATCAACTCGGATAACCGGGAACGTGATCTTAAGTAGGAAATCCACTTCGCTATCGATAACGCCCGCCGGGCAGGCCGGGGGCCGACGCAACACAACCAATGTTCGAAACCATACTGGACGAGGAAGAGCGCGGGCAAGTGGGGATCGGGACCCTCATCGTGTTCATCGCGATGGTGCTGGTGGCGGCGATCGCCGCCGGCGTCCTGATCAACACGGCCGGGTTCCTCCAGACGCAGGCAGAAGCAACGGGCGAAGAGAGTACACAGCAGGTGAGTGACCGGCTCCAAGTCGTGAGTCAGTCCGGAACGTTCGACGATAATCAAGGAGACGGACAGATCGTCGAACTGGACTTCGTGCTCGCTCAGTCGCCAGGCGCGTCCAATGTCGACCTGAGTGAGACCTCAGTCGAACTTATTGGAGAGAGTGGGCAGGAGACATTCACACTGAGTAAGGCTGGTTCCGACGGGACCGACATTGATATATTTAAAGGAGAAAATAGTGTCGTCTTCACTGATAGCAGTGACCGCGCCCAAGTGACAATTGGGCTTGACGCGGGTAGTGGTCTCGTTAGTAACAATGCCGGTGACAGTCCTTACGTTCTCGAAGAGGGCGACTCATTAACAGTAACGTTCACTACGCCGTCGGGTGCGACGACGACAAGTGAAATCCGCGTGCCCAGCACCGTCGTTAGCGATTCAGTGAGGCTATAACAATGTTCGAATTCATTACCAACCCCGAGGAGCGCGGTCAGGTGGGGATCGGGACCCTCATCGTGTTCATCGCGATGGTGCTGGTGGCGGCGATCGCCGCCGGCGTCCTGATCAACACGGCCGGGTTCCTCCAGACGCAGGCAGAAGCAACGGGCCAAGAGAGTACTGACCTCGTCTCCGAACGGATCGACGTGACAAGCGAGGTCGGGGTCGTTGGTTCCCCGAGCCCTGGTGAGTTGAGCGAAGTCCGGCTGGGCGTTTCGGGCGCTCCCGGCGCTGATCAAATTGACCTGACAGAAACAACCATCCAAGCGGTCGGCCCTGGTGGACAATCGAACCTCGTGTTCACGAGCTCTGCGTCCGGTCCGTTGACCCAGGTCTCTGTGCCGCAGCTTGATGCCGGACAAAGTAGTGTCGACGTGACGGTGAACTACGATAACATCGACGCATTCGACGCGGATGACTCCGGCCAGAAACTAGTCGTCGAGTATGGTGGTGGTGAAACGACGGAAATAACAGGCTCGAACTTTGACGGACAAACGATTATCTTCAACGGCGATAGCAGTGTCGATAATGAACTCTCTGCGTCACTCAGCCAAGGTGACACTGTTTCTGTCGATCTTAAAGACACTAACGGTGGCAGCAGCGTTCTCAACGAAAAGGCTACTCAAACGGTTGATCCGGTTCAGCTTGAGGTAGGCGATGTTTCGCCCGGTTCTACCGCCACTGTGAGTCTCACCTACACAAATATCGAATCGATGACTGATTCGGATTCTAGCCAAGAGCTGCTGATTGAATACGATGCAGACGACAATGGTGATGGTGTTGACTCAACGACAACGGTAACGGAAGCCGACTTCAGCGGTGGTTCGGTGGACATCAATGCTGTTGATGCTAGCAGTGGTGGTGATGCTAGTGGTAATACTAGCATTGATACCCAAGACGCTTCCACTCCCGGCAGCTTCTCTGCGGACGACACACTCACAGTCACTCTGACTGACAGCAACGGTGACACCGTTGGTAGTACTACGGAGACGGTTGATGACACTAACCCCGCACAAATCATCCAAAATAGTGCGGCTGAGGCGACAAAAATCTTCACCGACAGAGTCGGTACTCTCGGTCCGAACGAGTTCGCCATCGGTTCGGACGGTAACTTCCGAACTTCGGCGGTGCTCAACGAAGAAAGAGATTTCACCATCCTCATCAACCCCGACGCTGGTGCATTAGAAGACACGGACAATAACGAGGCGTTCGGTGAGAGCGACTCCGCCACGCTCGATATCGTCTCGCCCTCCGGCGCGACGACGAGCGTTGAACTCCGTGCACCTGACCTCTTCAACAAGAACGGTGAAGCTGTCCGGCTCTAACGACTCTCGAATCACCTGCTAACCGCTTTGGCGGAACCGATCCGCCCGCAACACCTATTTTACGGCGCGCGCTACCACAACTCATGAGTGACCACGACGCGCCCGCGGCCGACCCGGACGCGCCGCCCGCCGACCCCGAGGAACTCGACTTCACCGATGACGAGAACGTCGTTGAAATCGAGGAGGGCCGGTACGTCGTCGGGACGAACGGCCGCCCCAACGTCGGGCGCTCGCAGGACGACCGCCGGCCGCCGCCGGACGACGCGGCTCCTCCTGCCGACTCGGGCGAGTTCACGGCCGCGGAGCCCGCGAGTCCGGATGACCGCCGCCCCGCCGGCGACGACCCGCGGGCGAGCGCCGCCGGTCGCGGCGCCGAGGACCGCGGCCAGCGACAGGCGAGCGGACAGGACCGTGCCAGCAAACGGGGGCGGCCCGGCAGGCGGGAACGTGCCGGGTCAAGTCCGGGCGAGCAGCAGGCACCGTCCGGCGCGGACGCGGTCGACCGGCAGGCGGTGAGCCGGTGGCTGGCGACCTCCTTCGACGACGACGGCTTCGACTACGGTATCGACGCGACGCTGCACGCAAACGGCGACACCACCCGCCAGCGGACCGTGTCGAACGACGTGACGGCGACGTTCGACACGTTGATCTCGTGGTTCGCCTCCAATGCGGGGCCGAACTCGCCGACCCCGGAGGCGATCGGGTTGCTGCTCGCGGCCTCCGAGACGACAGTCAACCTGCCGCCGGTGGTGATCAAGCGGTTCGCCGCAAACCAGGGGCTCACGGCGAGCGATAGTATCGGCGACCTCGTGCGCGCCGCTGAGGAGGAAGGCGGCTTTCAGATTGAGTGAGCCCCGTTGGGGCCGGTTCTCAGCACAGGTTCACACCATCACTTCAACGCGAGCGTTGATTAATTACAGAGCGCAGATACTGTTGTAGAAGGCTTACAACGCCCGAACTACCTCGGCGTTTGAACGGGTCGCATCCACTGGTTGAGGTCGCTGACGGTTTCTTGACTCACATGGACCCACGTCTGGCCATTCCAGGTCTCTTCGACACGCTGCCAGTGGTCATTCGACTGTGGAATGAACCGCACTCGATGGCGGGTTCCTGCGTGGTCAGTAAACTCGAGAACTTGTTCACACCGAGTTGACGACGTCATTGGCTGTGTTGGAGTCGCAGTACTTTGTGGAGCTGTACATTCAGTTTGTGAAGCGCTGTCGACCGTCGCTGTATTGCTGTCTGACATTTATTCACCGGAGGGAATCTCTCAATCATACCCTCCACCCCGCTCGGGGGGTACAAACTACTTTTGTACAGGCGGCCGAGGCGACTGCCCCGGGGCTTGACCCCGGGGTTGAAGCCGACAGCATTATTATGCTTAAGACAGTATAATTCAGTATGGGACAGATGGAATGCTATCC